>CAZGOK010000068.1:0-9113 GCA_964527665.1 uncultured Sphaerochaeta sp. | reverse complement strand
TTCTGAGATAGCCGTACGAGCGGGCGACCACAGCGGCATAGAAGACCGGTCGTCCCTTCTCCCTGATGCGCACCATCTTGTAGTATTCGCTGAACACATTGGCCATATAGGCTCCGCCCCGTAAGGAGGCGTAGATGATATCCGGGATGAAATGATCCTCAAGATACATCGTATGGGCAAGTTTCAGGGCGCTGTCGCGTATTGTGTCTCCAGAAATGAACTCTTTAATCACCTTGCACTCCTAATTATGCTTCTACAGTAAGTATTTCCAATCCATTCTTGGTAATGGCAATGGTGTCTTCAAAATGTGCAGAGGGCTTGCCGTCTGCTGTGACCACGGTCCAGCCATTATCGAGGGTCCTAGTATTCTTGGTCCCCAAGTTTATCATGGGTTCGATGGCAAGTACCATACCCTCCCGAATCCGGGGATTTGCCATGTAGGAACTCACATAGTTTGGAATGGAGGGTTCTTCATGGACAGCAAGGCCCACCCCATGCCCACAGAAGTCGCGCACGACCCCATACCCCTTGGAGTTGGCAAGCTTGTAGACAGCAGAGCTGATGTCCTGGATGCGTGCACCCTTCTTTCCTGCCGCCTCTATACCGAGGGAGAGACACCTCTGGGTGACGGAGCAGAGCTGCTCCCACTCCTTGCTTGTCTCTCCGATGATGAAGGTGCGCGCCATGTCCGAGAAGTGACCGTTGATGTTGATCCCCAGGTCAATGTCTACAAGATCCCCTTCAGCGATGAGGCGATCTTTGACGGGAATGCCATGGATTACCTCCTCGTTGATGGAGATGCACGCGGTGGCCGGAAAACCCTCATAATCGAGGAAGGCCGGCTTTACCTTGTGTGCGATCATAAAATCATAACAGAACTTGTCTATTGTGTGGGTGGACATACCCGGTTCCATAAAGGAAGGGAGGCTGTTCATGAGGCGGGCGGTCAGGTGACACGCCTCACGAATCCTATCAATCTGGTCAACGGTCTTCAGTCGTATCATGCTCGGTCTTTCCTTGTAGGGGAAACAGTTGCTTTTGCATCGTATCCAACATTCCATTGATGAACTTGTAGTTCACCTCTGTTGAAAAATCCTGGGAAAGCTTGACTGCTTCATCGATGATTATATGGGGATGTATATCCCCATATAGGAGAGAGTACACACTGATCCTCAGCACGTTCCTATCGACGATGTCGATGCGTTCCAAGGGTCGGTTCAGCGAGAACCTGCTGATGAGCTCGTCCACCTGGTCAAGGTTCTCGACAGTGCCCTGCACCAGGTAGTGCGCATACAGCTTGACCTCTTGCTCAAGCTCAGCGTACTCGGCATCGGTGATGCCGCTGAAGTGCTGGGGAATGTGTTCCTTGGCGAGGATATGGTTAAAATCAAGGGCGTAGAGTGTCTGAAGTGCAAGCTCTCTTGCTTTGTGTCTTGTTCTCATGGTTATTTCTTATACAGGATGTTTACGCTTGCACTCTTGCGCAAATCCTCAACCAACGAATTGATGGCCGAGTAGTAAGCTTCCTGCTGTTTTGCTCCTGTAAGCTGGCTGGTGATGTAGTCACGGATGGTGGAGGTCGTATCGGGGTTGATCTGGTCGTCAAGACCCAGGATCTTGGTCTCGTTGTAGGCAAGGATCTTCAGGATATGAAGGCCGGTATTGGAGGCCACCACATCGCTGGTCGACCCGACATCGGTGGAGAATGCAGTATCAAAGAAAGCATCACCCAAGCCAAGGAGGGCCTGTTCATCATCCATGGTAAGCCAACCGATGTCCCCTGCCTTGGTCTTGCTACGGGTATCCTGGGAGTACTCCACCACTGCCTTTTCAAAGGAGAGGGAGCCTGAACGCACCTGATTGGCCACACGGTTCATGGTATCCTTGTTCTTGTTGTTTGTCGCCTCGTCTTCAGTATAGGGAATGAAGATGTGGCTGAGCTTGACCGTCTCGGGACTGATGAACTGGGTCTTGTTCTTCCTGTAGAAGGAAGAGACCTCAGTTTCAGAGATGGAGACAGGCTTGTTGAGTTCAGAAGCCTTCTTCATCCTGACATAGGCGTCGACCATCATCTGTTCGCCGATCATCTTCTTATAGGATTCGACAGAGCCGAAGTTGGAGTTGACCACCTGCTTGAACTCATCATCGGTGAGCTTCTGTCCATAGCTGGCCTCGATGTTTGCCTTCTGGGAGGCATATGCCTGCTCGATCATGGCATCGGTAATCTTTACCCCGTCACGGGCGGCACCCTGACGGTAGAGTTCGTTGTTGATCAGGAGGCTCAGGATCTGCAAAGGATCGACTGAGGCAGGGTCTGCACCACTTTGGACTGCACTAGCCTGATACCGAGCGACCTCCGTCTCCAGTTCAGCAACTGAGATGGGGGTTGTCTTGGTTAGACGAACGGTGGCTGCAGGGGCACCGATCGGTGCTGCGACAAGGGCCATGCTCACGAGCAAAACGGCTAGAACAAGAACTGATATTCGTTTCATGAAAAACTCCTAGGGGTTACTTGAGAATAAAATACTAGAATACGGGGGAAAAGTACATCAAATGTGCAGATGTTTTCCAACTGCCCGTGCATAGTCGGCTTTGGTGATGATCTCACTCTTCTTGAGAAACAACCCTTCATGCTCCATGGTCCTCATCAGGGATTGCAGTGTCTTCATGGAGCGAACCCCACCTTTGGAGACGAAACCCATGGACCGGATGCCGGAGACCGTGCCTGCACTCCTGAGGAACTGCGAGAGCGTGGGGGAAATCTTCCCACCCCAAAAAGTAGTGGCCTCGGTCCCAAAGATCAGATAGTCATAAAAGGAGACCTTCTTTCCCATGTCCAGGTTCATATCTACAACATCGACTTGGTGACCAAGGGAAGAGACACCCTCAGCCAAAGCCTTGGCTATGGCTTTGATCCGTCCACTCTCTTTAGTAGCAGAGGCATACAATACACAAACTTTCATATGGTTTCCCTTATAACAGATACCGACCGCATTGTATGCGGCCGGTAGTCAAGTAACAAATGGCATCCACCGACCTTATTTGGTCTGGGCAGGAGCTTCAACTGGACCAGCAGAAGCATCAGTGCCCTTCCACCAGTCAGTGGTCTGCTGAACCTGTTCAGTCTTTACCGAGTCGAGCAGTTTGTCCTGAGACGGGCTCTTGTTGACAAATGCTACGACAAGAGCAAGTACCATGAACACTACAGCCAGCGTAGCAGTAGCTTTGGTAACGACACTGCTTGCATGAGATCCGAAGGCAGTATTACTACCACCACCGAAGATGCCGCCCAATCCTTCACTCTGCTCATCCTGCACTGCGACAAGAAAGACCAAAAGGAGACTGACGATCACGAATAGTACCAACAAAATAACGCTCAAAACACCCATTTCACTACTCCGGTTATGTTACATATCAAAGGAGACGATAGGCAGGAACTGCTCAACTGAGAGCGAAGCACCGCCAACCAAAGCCCCATCAATATGTTCCTTGGACATCAAAGACTTAACATTAGAAGCCTTTACTGAACCACCATACTGTATTATGAGCTCTTCTGCAACACCCTTTGTATAGAGTTTGGCTACAAGAGAACGAATAAAAGCATGTGCGCTATCCGCATCTTCAGGTGTGGCGGTCTTTCCCGTACCAATTGCCCATACAGGCTCATAGGCGAGGGTGACCTTTGCCATATCGGATTCAGATACTCCCTCTAGTCCTACAGTGACCTGGCGGGTAAGGACTTCCTCAAGTTTGCCGGCTTCCCTCTCCTTTAGAGTCTCGCCGATGCAGAGGTCCACTTCCATCCCTTCAGAGAGAGCCAGCAAAACCTTGGCATTGATCAGGGCATCGCTTTCGCCGTAGATCGCCCTTCTCTCACTGTGTCCGAGGATAACAGTGGTGACCCCAAGGTCCTTGAGCATCGCCGCGCTTACCTCACCGGTAAAGGCGCCGCCTGTCGCATCGCACATGTTCTGTGCAGCAACGATGATGGAGCTGCCTTTCACCGCTTCAAGGACAGCGGGGATGGTGACAAAAGGAGGGGCGATCATGACCTTGGTCTTGACCCCTTTCAAAGCCTGTACAAGTTCCTTGGCGTAAGCAGCGCCTTCGCTAGGGGTCATGTTCATCTTCCAGTTTCCAGCAATATAGGGTTTTCTCATCTTATTTCTCCAATGCCTTGATGCCGGGAAGGACCTTTCCTTCCAGGAACTCAAGGGATGCACCTCCGCCGGTGCTCACGTGACTAATCTTATCTGCAAGGTCAAACTTGTTGATGGCTGCAACAGAGTCGCCCCCACCCACTACAGTGATGCCCTTGCACGCTGCCAAAGCCTTGGCGACGGTGAGGGTTCCCTGGGCAAAGGCGTCAAATTCAAAGACACCCATGGGACCGTTCCAGACGACGCTCTTGGCCCCGTCAACTGCGGCGACGACCAGCTTCACCGTCTTAGGTCCGATGTCCATACCGATGAGGTCATTGGGAATGTCAGCTCTGTCCACTGCAATCGCTTCGGTATCGTTCTTGAACTCAGAGCCACAGAGGTGGTCAACGGGTAGGATAACCTCAACACCCTTCTCCTTTGCCTTGGCAAGGAAGGATGAAGCGGTATCCTTGAACTCCTCCTCAACCAGGCTCTTGCCAATGGCATGACCCTGGACAGCGAGGAAGGTATAGGCCATTCCACCACCGATGACGATGGTATCACAGGTGTTGACCAAGCTTTCAAGGACACCAATCTTGCTGGAGACCTTGGAGCCTCCGATGATGGCGACAAATGGCTTGTCGGGGTTCTCAAGCAGGGGGGCCATGAACTTGACCTCTTTCTCAATGAGGAACCCTGCATAGGAGGGCAGGTATTCGGCTACACCGGCAGTGGATGCATGGGCCCTGTGGGCAGTGCCAAAGGCATCGTTCACATAGACATCACCAAAAAGAGAGAGTTGTTTTGCAAACTCTGGATCATTCTTCTCTTCACCTGGGTAAAACCTGACATTCTCAAGCAACAGCACTTCACCACTGTTGAGGCTCTTGACTTCGCCTGTTACTTCGTCCCCGATCACATCAGAGGCAAGCTTGACAGGACGGCCCAACAAAGAGGCAAATTCCTTGGCAATGGGAGCCATGGAAAATTCGGGATTCTTCTTTCCCTTGGGTCTGCCGAAGTGACTCATCACCACGACACTGCCGCCTGCTTCCAGGATATACCTGATGGTAGGAAGGGCTGCCCTGATCCTGGTATCGTCAGTAACAATACCATCTTTCAGCGGCACATTGAAATCAACACGGACAAGAGCCTTCTTGCCGGAGAAATCATAATCCCTGATAGTTTGTAAAATCATACTACTCTCCTCTCTAAATTCTCTTCACATTCGATACATAACCCCTAGCAAAACCTCAGGCCTGCTTTGCAACAGGCCTGAAGATTAAGAATTGTGAGTTATTTCACCAGTTTCTTGGCAAGGTCGACAACACGGGTTGAGTACCCCATCTCGTTGTCATACCAGCTGAGTACCTTGATCATCTTCTCACCCATCTTCATGGTAAGAGCAGCGTCAAAGATTGAAGAGTGCATGTTTCCGACGATGTCGTGGGATACGATGGGATCTTCAGTGTACTGGAGGATGCCCTTCATGGGACCCTCTGCAGCAGCCTTCATTGCCAAGTTGACCTCTTCTACTGTTGCATCCTTCTCAAGCATGACAACCAGGTCGACAATGGAACCTACGGGAATGGGAACGCGCATGGCCATGCCGTTAAGCTTGCCCTTCAGGGCAGGAATGACATCGGCTACTGCACGGGCAGCACCAGTGGTGGTAGGAATGATGGATACAGCACCGGCTCTTGCACGCCTAAGGTCTGAGTGGGGCTGGTCCTGCATGACCTGGTCATTGGTGTATGCATGGATGGTGGTCATAAGGCCACGCTCGATACCAAAGCTGTCGTTGAGGACCTTGGCGATGGGAGCGAGACAGTTGGTGGTGCAGGAAGCGTTTGAGAAAGCTTCAAAGCTCAGGTCGAGCTGGTCATCATTGACACCACAGACGATGGTCTGTTCAATCTTGTCCTTTGCAGGAACGGTGAGGATGACTTTCTTGGCACCAGCCTTGATGTGATCCTTGTAACCGCCCTTAGGGCCCTCAGCGACGGTGAATACACCAGTTGATTCAACAGCCACATCAACTCCGAGTTCCTTCCAAGGAAGTTCAGCGGGGTTTCTGAGTGCAAAAACAGGAATGGTCTTTCCGTCAACGATAATTGCGTTTTCGCCGACTTCGACTGTCTTGTCGTATACACCATAGTTTGAGTCATATTTCAAAAGGTGAGCCAGTGTCTTAGGACTAGTCAAGTCGTTGATTCCGACAATCTCGATGCTCTTGTCTGCAAAAGCAACTTTAAATACGTTGCGTCCAATTCTTCCAAAACCATTAATTGCAATTTTCATTGTTTTCCTCCGGGAATTCTAATTCCGTATCGATATTAATATACTGTTTTACCCAACAAAGGGTCAACGTATTCTCTCTTTATTTGACCACCAATTTCAACTGGTTGATCTTGTGGCCGTCAATGCTCTCTACAGTAAAGACTGCCTGAGCATCTTCAACCGCTTCCTTTTCTGCCGGGATCCTACCAAAAAGCTCAAAGACATAGCCTCCGATGGTCTCAAAGTCTTCCTCGTCTATCTTCAGCCCTATCCTCTCGTTGACATCGTCAATGGAGGTGCGTGCCTCTACAATATAAACCTGTTCCTCAACCTTGAAAATACCGTCGCCCTCATCATCATCGAACTCATCCTGGATATCTCCGACGATGACCTCAAGGATGTCCTCCATGCAGACAATGCCGCTGACTCCGCCATACTCGTCGATGGCAATGGCGATATGCACCTTGCGCACCTTGAACTCCCTCAACAGGTCATCCAAATGCTTGCTCTCAGGGATGAAGTACGGCTTGCGCATGAGTAGGCGCACATCAAAGCCGTTGTCGACATCATGGCGCAAAATATCCTTTGCATAGAGAATACCGACGATATTGTCGATGGTATCCTCATAGACAGGATAGCGCGAGTACCCCTGTTCCTGGATAATCTCATAAAACTCTTCGAGGGTAACGTTGCTATTGATGAATTCCACATCAACACGGGGGACCATAATCTCTTTTACCGTCTTGTCCTTGAGCTCCTCGATGCCTTCGATCATCGTCTGGCGCTCTTCTATCTCAACCTGCTCTCGAAGCTCCTGATCCAAATTATGGTGCTTTTTACTAAACAAGCCTTTCAATCGCGAAATCAACGTTTGTCCTCCCAAAGATTCATGAGAATCTGCTCTTGCTGCACGAGCATCGGCTCGCTTGCATCATTGCTTGCATGATCATATCCAAGGAGATGAAGCAGGCCGTGAATCAAGAGCCTGAAGAGCTCCTCATCAACATCAACACTAAATGATTGTGCATTTCTTTTCAAGGTATCTATCGATATCACCATGTCTCCAAGCACCCTCAGTTCTACCGGTGGTGCACTATCACCGGCAAAGGAGAGTTCAGGCCAACTGAAGTCCTCACTATCATCGTCCTGGACAAAGGAGAGGATATCGGTACTCTCGTCCTTGCCGCGGTAGGTCTTGTTCAGCTGCTGCATCTGCTCATCCCCGACAAAACTGAGGGAGAGTTCGCAAGGCTCGGTACCAAGGGCTTCCAACACGGAGAACACCCTCTGTTCAACAAGACTTTCAGGGGCTACCTCACGGTAGGAAACCTGTTCATACGAAATGTCCACAACCCAATCATTTTTCATATATGCCTATCCTTTTACTGGGGTCTTTTGTACCGTATCATCTCGTTCCTCAGGATACTCAATGCGGTGATGATCACGCCCTATCAGGGACTGCAGGAAGGAAGCGCCGATCAGTTCAAGGTCGGTGAGGGAGAGCAGGGAGTTTTTCAGCTGGTCACGGGCTATCTTGCCCATGACCACTGAGTGGATCAGCTTCTCATACTTGGTGGGGGTAGCCTTCTTCAACGTCCTGCTGGCTGCCTCGACACAGTCTGAGAGCATGACGATGGCGGCCTCCGGTGTAGCTGGAGTCACCCCATTATAGGAGTAGTCATCCTCATTGACCTCGATGCCCGAGGCAAGGGCCTGCTCCTTTGCCTCATGGTAGAAGAACTGGATCACGTCGTTGCCATGGTGTTGGGCAATGATGTCCAGCACCTCCTGAGGCAGGCCAGCCTCCCTGCCCTTCTCCACTCCCAACTTCACATGGCTCTTGATGATGGCAACCGAAAGGCTCGGCTTGATGTCGTCATGCTTGTTCTCAAGGCCCTGGTTCTCAATGAAGTACTCAGGGTGGTCGACCTTGCCGATATCGTGGTAGATGCCCCCTACCTTTGCAAGCATGGCATTGGCACCGATCGCCTTCGCTGCATTGTATGCAAGGTCTGCAACATAGCGGCTATGGTTGAAGGTTCCCTGGGCAACGACGGCAAGGCGGTCAAGCACCGGGCTGTCGGCTAGGGCAAGCTCACTGAGGCGGAAGGTGGTGGGGATGTTGAACAGCCTCTCGCACAGGGGCACGATGGCCGCCACCAGCACCAGGGAGATCGATATGTTGACTACCAGAGCCCCTAGCAAGCTGACTATGCCGTTGAAGGAGAGCCCTGCCAGCAAGTTCAGCGAAATCGCCATAAAGCTGCTGAACAGACAAGCATAGAACCAGTTGTAGATATCTTCCAGGCGCTTGATGGTGAACTGAAAAAAGTAGAGGCAGATGCCTATGCTTATCATTGCAAAGAAGAAGGTCAAGGCTGAGCTATGGGGCAAGATCATGGCGTAGCAGGAGAGCATGAAGCCGCTGATGATGCCCACACGCTTCTTGTTGGTGATCTGGGAGATGAAGATGGGGGCGAAGAGCACCGGCAGAAAGGAGTCCTTGAATAGGATGGCATTTTGCACCGTCCAGTGGGAGATGAGATAGAGTCCCAGCAGGGAGAGCAGTATTGAGGCGAGCATCAGGTTCAGGTAGAGATAGTAGCGCTTCTCAAGCTTGAGGAACTGGGTGAAGACATACAGGGCCGAAACCGTAGCCAACAGGACAAAGACCAGCCTCCCGATCAGTTC
>CAZGOK010000067.1:0-9157 GCA_964527665.1 uncultured Sphaerochaeta sp. | reverse complement strand
CCCGAAAGATGGGCGAGGATAACATGCTGGTTCTGAAGTTCCACACGGAACATCGTATTGGGAAGTGCTTCGCGAACGACGCCTTCCACTTCAATTGCTTCTTCTTTGGCCACAAAGCCCTCCAAATATCTGCTTAAAAGCTAAATAATTATAAGCTTTACCTGCTTTTCTGTCAACATAAGCCTATTTGAAGAAGATATCCCAGTACCCCTTGAGGAACAGTATAAGGACAATTGCAGGAAGAATCCACTTGAAATAGTACTTTAGGGCCTTGGGGAACTTCAAGCCATTGCCTGTATCGGCTTCCTTGATGAAGTTGTCCCATCCCCAACCGTATCTTGATGTACAGAAAAGGGTAATGAACAACGAACCAAAGGGAAGCAAGGTGGAGCTGACTATGAAATCCTCAAGGTCGAGGATGCCAGAACCGGGGCCCAAGGGCTGGATGTGGGACAGTACGTTGAAGCCCAGCAAACAGGGTAGGGAGAGGGCTATGATGACAAAGCAGTTGATGATCGTCGCCTTCTTTCTGCTTACCTGGTGCGCATCTATCCAGTAGCTGACAATATTTTCAAATACTGCGATAAGGGTGCTCAGAGCAGCAAAGCTCATGAACAGGAAGAACAGCGTTCCCCAGATCCTGCCACCGCCCATCTGGTTGAAAATGTTGGGCAGTGTGATGAACAGCAGGGAAGGGCCGGCATCGGGCTGGACTCCAAAGGCAAAGGCCGCGGGGAATATGATCAGGCCGCTTGCAAGTGCGACGAAGGTGTCCAGGCCGATGATTCGTACTGCCTCACCTGTAAGGGAGTACTGCTTGTCGATATAGGAGCCAAAGATCGAGATGCTGCCGATACCCAGGCTGAGGGTAAAGAACGCCTGGCCCATCGCCGCATAGATAGCTTCAAAGGTTCCGATCTCCTTCATCCTTGCGAAGTCAGGCAGGAGGTAGAACTTCAGTCCTTCGCTTCCCCCCTTGAGCATTATGCTGTTGACAGCGAGAACGACGATGAGTCCAAGCAGGCCCATCATCATGAACTTGGTGATTTTCTCCACGCCATTCTGCAAGCCCCTTCCTACTGGAATGAAGGCCAGCACCGTGGCGAGGACCATCCAGAAGATCATCATCAGGGGGGATTCGAGCATGTTGCCGAAGAAGCCGCCGACTGCTGCTGTGTCCAGCCCTACAAAATCGCCTTTTGCCATGTGGAACAGATAGGCGAGCAACCACCCGGAGATGGTGGTGTAGAAGAACATCAGCACATAGTTGCCCATGATGGCAACAGGGCCGAACAGATGCCATTTCTTACCCTTGGGCTCTAGCGTCTTGAAGGTCAGGCCGATGTTCTGTTTGCTGGCCCGTCCTATGGAGAGCTCCATCACCATGACCGGAAGGCCCAGGATGACAAGGAACAGGATATAGAAGAGCACAAAGGCCGCTCCACCATATCTTCCGGTTATGTAGGGAAAACGCCATACGTTTCCCAAGCCGATTGCGCATCCTGCGGAGAGGAAAATGAAGCCTAGTCGGCTTCCCAGTGTTTCTCGAGCGTTCGTTTTTTCCATTGGTTTGGTTTCCTGTGTTGTAGTAACTACCGAGTAGTCCATGGTGCATGGTGCCAAGGTTGCAGGTTTCTGCTAAAATGACACAACCGGTGTAGTTTAAGATGCCTTTGGGCAAAAATCAACTGTAAAATAACAAATCCCTTTATTGAATTGTCTTATGACGTTGACAGAGCGCTATAGGATGGGCAAGATAGGAGTATTGAGAACTACAGCATGAGGTGAAAAATGGCTGAAACACAAGCATTGAAAGCGTATTTGGCGAGGACAAAGGACATTGATGCCGGTATGGTAGCGTACGTGGCGTCATTGGAAAAAGTAGCGGATGTGGCACCTGAAATTGCAGCAAAGATAGTGGGCGAGCTTAAGGACCAGAGAACACACCTGAAACTTATTGCAAGCGAGAACTTCTCGTCGCTGAATTCACAGCTTGCCATGGGCAATCTCTTCACCGACAAGTACAGTGAAGGGTATGCATACCATCGCTTCTATGCCGGTTGTGACAATGTGGATGCCATCGAGGCATACGCCTGTGAAAAGGCTTGCCTCCTGTTTGGTGCAGAACATGCCTATGTCCAGCCCCACAGTGGTGCTGATGCGAACCTGGTTGCCTACTGGGCGATCTTGCATGCAAAGGTGCAGGTTCCCATGCTTGAAGAGCTTGGCATCACCAACCCGAGCGACCTCAGCCGCGAACAGTGGGATGTGGTCAGGGAGAAGCTGGGCAACCAGAAGATCCTCGGACTGGACTACTACAGTGGCGGACACCTGACACACGGATACCGCCAGAACGTATCGGCTCAGATGTTCGATGCATACAGCTACTCTGTTGATGAGGGGACCGGGCTGCTCGACTATGACGAGATAGAGCGACTGGCCCAGGAGATCAGGCCCCTGATCCTGCTTGCCGGCTACAGCGCATACCCAAGAAAGATAGACTTCAAGCGGATGGCCGAGATCGCCCACAGCGTGGGATCTGTCTTTATGGTGGACATGGCCCACTTTGCAGGGCTTGTCGCCGGAAAGGTATTTACCGGTGAGTTCGATCCTGTGCCCTGGGCAGATGTGGTGACCACAACCACCCACAAGACACTGCGCGGACCCCGAGGGGGGATGATCCTGTGTAAAAGCGAGTATGCCGACAGTGTGGACAAGGGTTGTCCCTTGGTCATCGGGGGACCTCTTCCCCACGTGATGGCTGCCAAGGCGGTCTCCTTTGCCGAGGCCCTCAAACCCTCATTTGCAACCTATGCACAAAAGATAGTGGAAAACTCCGCTGCCCTTGCCCAGGCTTGCATTGATGAGGGGATCACTGTAGCCACCGGAGGCAGTGACAACCATTTGATGCTCCTGGATGTTCGTCTCTTCGAGCTGAACGGACGGCAGGCAGAGAGTGCCCTGCGTGAATGTGGGGTGACGCTCAACCGCAATGCCCTTCCCTTTGACCCCAACGGGCCATGGTATACAAGCGGGCTGAGGATCGGAACCCCTGCGGTGACCACCTTGGGGATGGGGATCGCCGAGATGCGTGAGATAGCAGCGATCATCGCCTTGGTGCTGAAGAATACCCGCCCTGCTGTTATTTCCAAGGGTGCGAATGCAGGAACCCTGAGCAAAGCCAGATTTGTAACCGAAGAGGCGGCAATAGAGGAAGCGCGAGCGAGGGTTGCCACCTTGGTTTCCCAGTTCAAACTCTATCCTGAGCTTGACTTGGCATTCCTTGAAGAGTTTTTCCCCCTCGACAAGGCTTGAGAGTGGTGGTAGCATGAAGTTGTTTGGAGGAAAGAGATGAGTAACATCCCTGAAGTGTTGAAGTACAGCAAGGACCATGAATGGGTCCGTCTTGACGGCGATAAGGCCTACGTGGGCATTACCGATCACGCACAGAATGAGCTTGGAGAGATTGTATACGTCGAACTGCCCTCCGTTGGAGATACCTTCAGCAAGGACGAGGAGATTGCGACAGTTGAGAGCGTCAAGGCTGCTTCTGCGATCATCAATCCCTTAGCAGGCGAGGTGACAGCAGTAAATGAGGATCTTGACGACTCCCCTGAACTGGTCAATACCGACTGCTACAAGCATTACCTATATGTGCTTGGGGCCTTTTCCGCAAGTGAGTATGATGCACTTCTGGATGCAAGCTCCTATGCTGAGTTTCTAGAAAGCCTATAGAAAAATGTCCTGCGCCGCCTGGAAACTGGCGGCGTTGGTCTGTCCTGACAAATGAGGAGGAACGTGTGGTCTATCCCTACATTCCCCATACTGATGAGGACCGGCGCAAGATGCTGGAAGCCATTGGAGTGGGTTCGATCGAAGAGTTGTATGCATCACTGACAGAAGACCTTTTGCTCAGTGATTCGGTACCCATAAGCCATGGGCGCACTGAGGATGAGGTGCTGAGGATGATCACCGCCATTGCCCAGAGAAATAGCAGTGGCATTCCCTTTCTCGGGTGTGGCTGCTACGACCATCTGGTCCCTTCCACTGTGCAGACGTTGGCCAGCCTCCCATCCTTTGTCACCGCCTACACACCCTACCAGGCTGAGATGAGCCAGGGGTTGCTGCAGGTTATCTATGAGTTCCAGAGCATGATCTGCGAGATCACCGGCATGGATGTCTCCAATGCCTCCCTCTACGATGGAGCTAACTCAGCTGCTGAGGCGGCGACCATCATGATAGGGGCCAAGCGCAAGTCGAAGGCCGTGCTTGTATCTTCCACCATCCACCCCTTTGCCGTGCAGGTGCTCCACACCTGGGCTTTGGGAACAGGCAATGAGATCCGTCTCATCCCTGAGAGGCAGGGTGTCACTGACCTCAAGGGTCTTGAGGCGCTCCTTACCGATGAGGTTGCCGGCCTGATCGTGCAGACACCCAATCGCTACGGTTTATTGGAAGATTATAGCGGTATTGCCTCCCTGGTGCATGACAAGGGTAGCCTGCTTGCCATCAGCAGCGACATCCTCTCCCTTGCCATGCAAAAGAGCCCCTCAGAGTGGGGGGCTGACATCGCCATCGGCGATACACAGGCCCTTGGCCTGCCCCTTGCCTTCGGCGGTCCCTCCTGCGGCTACATGGCTGTGACCAAGGCCCTGATGCGCAAGATTCCCGGGCGCATCGTCGGGGCTACTGTGGACAAGCAGGGACGACGCGGCTATACGCTTACCCTGCAGGCCCGTGAGCAGCACATCAAGCGGGAGAAGGCCAGCAGCAATGTCTGCTCAAACCAGGCCCTTGCCGCCTTGATGACCACCATTCACCTCTCCTCCCTTGGATGGGCGGGTATGGTTGAGGCTGCCAGCCAGAGCTATGTGAAGGCCCATTACCTTGCCTATCACCTCGCGCAGTTGCCGGGCATGACCCTTGTGTGGGATGTTCCGTTCTGGTGTGAGTTTCCCCTGAGGTTTTCCGACACCAAGAAGATGCGTAAATTCCTGCAGGAGCTTCGAAACGAAGGGATCTTTGCCGGTGTCAGGCTCTCTGCCCTGACGCGCGAGCCTAAGGATGAGCTGGTCCTGTTGGTAGCGGTGACCGAGAAGCGCAGTCGTGAGGAGCTTGAGCTCTATCTCGCAGCTGCCAGGAGGGTGATGAAATGAGTGAACCGCTGTTGATCGACAAATCAAAGAAAGGGCGAAAAGCCTACTGCTATCCGCCCTTGGACCTTCCCCGTGGGTTTGAACAGGCCCTGCCTGCCTTGCCCGCCGCCCTGTTGCGCATCAAGCCGGCCAGGCTTCCTGAAGTTGCAGAGCTGGACGTGGTGCGCCACTTTACCAAACTTTCCACCCAATCCTTCGGTGTGGACAACGGGCCCTATCCCTTGGGGTCGTGCACCATGAAGTACAACCCGAAACTTGGCGAGCAGATAGCCCAGTTTCCCGCCTTTACCACCATCCACCCCTTGCAGGACCTCACCACTGCCCAAGGGTGTCTTTCCATCATGTACAACCTCCTGGAGGACCTCTCCTCCATCACAGGGATGAGCTGGGGGAGCCTGCAGCCCTGTGCAGGTGCCCATGGTGAGTATGTTGGGCTGAAGATGATCAGGGCCTACTTCCTGGAAAGGGGGGAGAGTGCTCGCAACAAGGTGCTTGTCCCGATCTCCGCCCATGGGACCAACCCCGCCAGTGCTGTGATGAACGGCTTTGAGGTGGTCACTGTTGCCAGCAACAAGGACGGTCTTGTAGACCTTGCCGACCTGAAGAGCAAGCTTGACGATAGTGTCGCCGCCCTCATGCTCACCAACCCCAACACCTTGGGCTTGTTTGAGAAGGACATCCTTGAGATCTCCTCCTCTGTGCATGAGTGTGGGGGGCTGCTCTACTATGATGGGGCGAACCTCAACGCCATCATGGGGATGGCAACTCCCGGGGATATGGGCTTTGATGTCTTGCACCTCAACTTGCATAAGACCTTCTCCACCCCCCATGGGGGAGGAGGACCGGGCAGCGGGCCAGTAATGGTCAATGATACTTTGAGGCCGTTCCTACCCAAGCCGGATATCGAACTGACCGATGGCGGGTATGCCTACTCATGGGACAGACCCGACTCGATAGGGAAGGTGAGCATGTTCTGGGGTAACTTCCTGGTGTTGCTCCGAGCGTATGTCTATATCCTGCGCATGGGCAGTGAGGGCATCAGAGCTGCTGCATCCCACGCTGTGCTGAATGCAAACTACCTCAAAAAGAAGCTGGAGAAGCATTTTGACATCCCCTATGGCGGGCCGTGCATGCACGAGTTTGTCATCAGCTGTGAGAACCTGAAAAAGGAGTACGCCATCACCGCCCAGGACATCGCCAAGGGGCTCATCGATGAGGGGTACCACCCCCCGACGATGTACTTCCCCACGATAGTGCCCGAGGCCCTGATGTTCGAGCCCACCGAAAGTGAAAGCGTAGAGACCCTCGATGCCTTTGCAGACTCCCTTATCGCCTTGTTGGAACGGGCAAAAAAAGATCCTGCATACCTCAAGGGAGCTCCCTATTCCACCCCGGTTGGCCGTCTGGATGAGGTGAGGGCCATCAAGGAACCTGATTTGCACTATTAGAGGTGCATATTTTGCTTTGCATAGCTTGGGAAACTGGAGTATCTTATAGGTATGAACAGAATACTTATACAAAACGGACTTCTGGTAGATACCGAGTGGACCAGGCATGCAGACATCTTGATCGAAGACTCCAAGATTGCGCATATCGCCAATAAGATTGATGAGAGCGATGTTCCTGAAGGAACGGAGATTGTACATGTCGAAGGCATGTGCATTCTCCCCGGTCTCATCGACGCCCATACCCACTATCATCTGGTAAGCCGCGGGACAGTGAGTGCTGACTCGTTTTCCGAAGGCAGCAAGTGCGCCGCCTTTGGTGGGGTTACCTGTGTGGTGGACTTCGCTGATGATGACAAGAAGGGCGATCTTGCTGCCTGCAGCAGGGTGCGCATCGCTGCCATGGAAAAGGAGATGGCTGTTGACTTCTCCCTTCACCAGGGTGTCTATGCCTACCGCGAGGGTATCGCCGGTGAGCTCGAGCAGCTCAAGAAGGGCGGGGTGAGGGTCATCAAGATATTCACCACCTATCGCAAGGTCGGCTACCTCATTGAGAAGCGCGAAGAGCTCAAGGCTATCTTTGCCGAGTGCAAGCGCCTGGATATGATGGTGAGCGTGCACTGCGAGGACGATGCCATGATCGAGGAGATCGATAAGGGGTACAAGGGCCCATATACTCCCTCTGCCCATCCTGATCTTCGTCCTAGCGAGGTTGAGGCTGAAGGTATCCGCTTTGTCGGGGAGATTGCCGGCGAGTTGGGGATGCCCCTGTACGTGGTGCACCTTTCCAGCAAGGCTGGCCTTGAACAGGTTCGCGAACTCAGGGTGCAGGGTGTACGCGTCATTGTGGAGACCACCCCTCACTACCTTTTTCTTGACCGTTCCAAGCTGGAGGGTCCCAATGGCAAGCTCTATGTGATGACCCCACCCTTACGCACCAAAGAGGATAATGAGGCTCTGCAGGAAGCCCTGCTCAACGGTGAGATCCAAGTGGTCGCCACCGACCACTGCTCGTTCACCAAAGAACAAAAGAGTGCAAGCGATGACTGTCGTACCGCACTGCCGGGTATTCCTGGAACCGAAGAGATGTTGTCGCTGTTGACTACCTTTGCAATGAAAAGTGGCCGCATTGGCCTACAGCAGGTAGTCAACTTGCTGAGTACCGGTCCTGCCAAGGCCTTTGGCCTCTATCCCAAGAAGGGGGCGCTAAGGGTAGGTTCCGATGCCGACCTGGTAATCTTCGATCCTGACGAGGCTTGGACACTCTCCTCTGGGACCACCCACTCCGCTAGCGGCTATACACCGTATGAAGGCTTTAACGTACTGGGCAAGCCTGTCATGACCTACCTCAGAGGCCGGCTCATCATGGGCGACGGCATCTATCTGGGTATTGAAGGCAATGGCGAGTTTGTTCCTCAGGGGGATCCGGGCAGGGGCAAGACTGTTATGCATTGACTAAAAGGGGCTTGTCCTCTTTTGCCTTGAAGGGTTCGTAAAACGGCAACACCAGTGTTGCCGTTTTGTACCTACATGCCAATTAAAGTGTTTTTCACTACGAATGAGAGATTTTTATCTCTCACCCTTCTCAAGGCGGGCATTTGTTGTCAGAGAGCGGTTTTTTCGATACAGTAGAACAGTAAGGAGTTTACATGATTAAGGGAATTCTCTTTGATATGGACGGGGTGCTCATCGATTCCGAACCCCTCATCCTCCATGCGGCCATCTCATATTTCGCCTCTTTGGGCATCTCTGTCGAGAAGGACGACTTCACCCCTTTCATAGGGGCGGGGGATAAACGATTCTTGTGCGGAGTAGCTGAAAAATATGGAATGGATCTCGACTATGAAGTGGCCAAGAAGGAACTGTTCTCCCTTTATGAGGACTACGCCCTGGAAACGGGCCCCCTTGAGGGCGTCCACCGCTTTATAACCAATGCTAAAAAAGCAGGGCTTAAGGTTGCAGTTGCCACCAGCGGCGCTCCTGCCAAGGTAGCGATCAACCTCAAGAGCATCGGGCTTTCCGAATCTGATTTCGACCTTGTGGTGACAGGGGCGATGATCAAGCGCAACAAGCCCGATCCCGACATATATCAGCTGGCTGCCCTTGCCATGGGTCTTCCCACCCAGGAGTGCCTGGTGATGGAGGATGCCATCAACGGCATCCATGCGGGCAAGAAGGCAGGCTGTCTTGTCTGTGCCCTTACCACCACCTTTGTGGTCACTTCCCTCTTTGAGGCGGGAGCCGACCTTGTGGTCACCTCCCTGGACAGCTTCGAGGATTTCTCCTCTGTCGAGATGTTCAACGAACAGCTTGCCCAACTTATAAGTGCCGATGACGGCAAGCTTCAGTATGGGGCAGGGCGCATTCTGCCTGCATCGGGGGTCATGCAGACCAAGGCCCAACTCCTTGATCTGGCGATCAAGGAGGCCTACGCCAAACGAAAGAACGCCTATGCACCGTACTCCAACTATAAAGTCGGGGCAGCCTTGCTCAGTGCGGCGACCAGCCGTGTCTACAGCGGATGCAATGTGGAGAACTCCAGCTATGGGGCGAGTA
>CAZGOK010000066.1:0-9170 GCA_964527665.1 uncultured Sphaerochaeta sp. | reverse complement strand
AAAGCAGCTTCCTCATAGGGAAGCCTCTGTATCTTCGTTACTTTTTCAACCATGGCC
The DNA here is from genome assembly GCA_964527665.1 of uncultured Sphaerochaeta sp. Taxonomy (GTDB): domain Bacteria; phylum Spirochaetota; class Spirochaetia; order Sphaerochaetales; family Sphaerochaetaceae; genus Sphaerochaeta. The sequence continues at coordinate 9,113 of CAZGOK010000066.1, read as the reverse complement.
AAACTATAGGAGGTGGAACAAATCAAGTCAACTCTTTATACTATGACCCATGAAACGCAATGAACTGGTTAGATACCTAGACGAGTACCTCTCTATCGGGCTTTTTTCGTCCATTGACCCATCGCTCAACTCCCTGGTTGTCGGTGGCCCCGACAAGGAGGTTTCCAAGATAGCGTTCGCTGTCGATGCATGCCAAAGGACCTTCGACCTGGCCCTGGAGTGGGGAGCGGATATGCTTATAGTCCACCATGGCCTGTACTGGGGAAGGCCGATGGCCATCACCGGAACTCACTACAAGCGCATCAAGACCCTCCTTGACGGAGGGGTGGACCTTTATGCTGCGCACCTTCCCCTGGATGCCCACCCCGCAGTTGGCAACAACGCTGTCATGGCATCACAGCTCGGGCTCCTTGAGACAGAGAGCTTCGCCCTCTTCAAGGGCATGGAGATCGGGTTCAAGGGAAAACTCCCCAAGCCCCTATCAGCCAAGGAGATCTCAGATGCCCTAGGCTTCACCAAACCCATCATCCTGCCGTTTGGCCCTGAAGCGATAACAGAGGTTGGCATCGTCAGTGGCGGAGCCAGCGGCGATGTCCACACCGCCCTCGCTGAGGACCTGGACTGCTTTATCACCGGCGAGTGTGACCACCAGGTGTACAATGACTGCCTGGAAGGGGGCATCACCATGATCGGGGGCGGACACTACGAAAGCGAGGTCTTTGGAGTCCAGGCCCTAGGTGAGCATCTAGCCTCCTTGCTTGGAGTGCAGACACTCTTCCTCGATCATCCCACCGGCCTGTAGGCAAAGGGGAAAAGAGTGTAGTATAGTGGCCCCTATGGAAACCAAACAACCGAGCAAGGCCCTGCCTTTGCTGCTAACCCTGGCGGTGATCATTGCCGACCAGCTCTCCAAAGCCTGGATAGTAGCCCACATACCCGAAAACAGGGTGGGCTTCCAGTTCTTCGGAGACTTCCTTGCTATCGTGCATGTGCGCAATACCGCCATAGCCTTCAGCATGGGGGTGGGCTTTCCCACTGTGGTGAAGCTTGTGGGATTCATTTTCCTGCCGGTTGTCCTCCTAGTCGGGGTAAGCGTGCTATACTTCTCCAAGAACGTTGAGTTTACCCGCCTGCAAAGGTGGACCCTGGCCCTCTTTATGGGAGGTGGGGTTGGTAACCTGATAGATAGGATCTTCCGCTCATTTAGGGTGGTCGATTTCATCAGTGTGAAGGTCTATGGATTTTTGGGCTTTGAGCGATGGCCGACGTGGAACATTGCCGACGCTTCGCTGGTGGTCAGTGGAATCCTGATCGCCATCACAATCCTATGCACTCCTACAAAGAAGAAGGAAACGAACGATGTCTAAGAAATCAAACACCCTCTGGTTCATGCTGGTTGCCACTGTGCTGAACATTGTGCTCATGCTTATCCTGTTTCTGGTCTGTTTCATCCTCATCACCAGGTTTGTGGACCCCGCAAGCTCGCTGGTGCCCCTGTGGCTTGGACTCTCCTTCCTGGTGAGCATCGGAGGAAGCTTCTGGCTCTACTCGGTGATCATCAAATGGATGACCAGGCGTTTTGACCTTGAGGAAAGGTTGGCCCCTCTTTTCACCAGAAAGAGAAAAAAGCCCCGTCGTGAGGAGTAGCACACATGCTATCCTCCATTGCATCCTTTACCAGGACCTCCTGGTTCCCCTTCAGTGACAAGCCGGTGATCGAGAGCCTGTGGTATATGCCCAGGCTGTGCGACCCCTTCTTTCTTTTTCCTGAAGAGAGCCCCGATGGCAAGTGGCACCTTTTCGGCCACACATGGGTGGGGATCGAGCACTTCATCAGCGAGAATGGAATCTCCTGGCAGCCAAGGAAGATGATCGAGCTACGGGGCCACTCCCCATCCATCTTCCGCGAGGATGGGATGTGGTACCTCCTGTATGAGAAGCACGATACATCCCTAGTCCCCTTGAAAAAGAGATTCCGGGGTAAGCGGGGGCAGAAGAACAAGTCCAGCCGCTTTGAGATGCGCTCATCCAGCGACCTTATCCTCTTTAGCGAACCCAAGATCCTCCTGGACAGCAAGGATGTCCCCTTTGCAGGGGACGGCCTGAAGAGACCGAGGATATCACGTCCCCAGCTCTTCAGGGACAAGGATGGCTACCGCCTCTACTTCGGAGCCTCCCACGTGGTGCTCGAAGATACCAAGCAGAAGGCAACCAGGCATTTTGCCCTGGCGATGAGCCCCCGCCTTGAAGGCCCGTATGCCCTGGCAAACGAGGGCGAGAGCCTGCTCTCCCCCGACGCAGACGACCCATACCGCAATATGGCATGTGGCAGCATCAAGGTGGTGCAGGCATCAGATGGGTATGTAGGCCTTGAATGTGCGATGCACTGGGACAAGAAGGGGGCGAAGACCACGTCTACGCTGCTGCAGATAGAGAGCCCTGACGGACTGGTGTGGAAGCCCTCCTTTCGCTCGGTGGTGCTCACCACGCCCGAGCGCGGCTGGGCAAGCCGCTACCTGGTCAGCTGTGACCTGCACTACAAGGCAGAGGAGGGGTGCTGGTACTGCTACTATTCGGCCAATACCCACTTCTTCCCGTTTGTACGCGAGTCCATCGGCCTTCTTCTAGGCAAGGACCCCAGCCTCAGGAAGGTGTTCCGCTAAGGGCTGCTCGACTCTCCCACCGGGTTGTCCCCTCCCATACAGAGGTCTCGCTGCCATCGCTTTCGCTTCTGACTATCTTATGATAGAGCAGCCCTTCCTCTCCAAGCAATACATCCGTATCTTCACTGCCTGTGAATACGGTCAGGTCATCACCGCTGAAGGTCTGCCGTATCCAGGATACGTCTGCTTCAGCTATCTTTGCGCGGTTGCGGAATTCTGAGGGCAGGCTCTCCAAGGCCCAGTTGAGGTAGGAGATGTTGTTGACATGCTGGTTGCTGTCGGTGTCCAGATACTGGATCTTGGGCTTGTAGGAGACCAAGGTGGTGCACTGCGAATCCTCATAGGTCTTGCGTCCCGTCAAGGAGAGGTCCATCTGCATCCCCAATGGAGGGCGCCCGATGCGCTCGCTCATGGTGGCCGGACGGCAGGGCCTTCCCCTTTCCAAATCAATGAGTGCCCAGTAGGTCTTTGCCGTGAAGATGGGCCCCCCGTTCTCGTCAAAGGAGCGGACAACCCTGGGAAGGTGGAGCCTGATGGGCTCCTGTGCCCAGGTCTCGACAAGGACCTGCTCAGGCCAGTGGGTATAGCGGTGCACCTCGATCTTGCTACGGGTGATGACCCACGTCTTGCCTTCGGCATGGAGGGTCGGGATGCTGCACCCCCGCACTGCCGCGTGGTTGCCCGCAGCTTCCTGCACGATCTGAAAGTAGAATGCAAGCCTTGCATCAAAGAAGCAGTCTGTCTCATAGCTGTATGTGGTGAACTGGCTATGAGCCCTGTTGTGCTCGTCGATGAGCACTGTCTCACTGTTCATCACTCTCTCCCTCAGCCTTTGTTCTCTTGTAGAAGCGAAGCATGCTGCGCCCGTACTTGCGCTCATCGTTGAATACTAAATTCCCTATTTTCTCAGGCCACACTTTCTGCTCTTCGGAGGGGTAGTGGATGATGAACAGCCCTCCCTCTGTCAGCAGGCCAGCCTTGTCCACAGCCCTGGCTAGGTCGACCTTGCCGGCCATGGGAAAAGGGGGGTCGGCATAGACGATGTCATACTGGCGCCTGGCTGTGGGGATGAAGCGGTTGACGTCGGTCATGAAGAGCTGGATCTCGCCTTCGACTATGGTGAGGTTCTCCAGGATGGTAGCCTTCTTCTGACGGTCCTTCTCCACCACATGTACAAGGGTCGCCCCCCGAGAAGCGGCCTCGATGCCTACGCAGCCGCTGCCTGTGAACAGGTCAAGCCAGGAGATCCCTTCAATGTTTCCCAAAATGGAGAAGAGGGACTCCCTCATCATGTCCATGGCAGGTCTTATGATCCCTGGAGGACAGGTCACTGTCCTTCCCCTATAGATTCCTCCGGTTATACGCATAGCTCACCTCTTATCCTATCCATAATAGGTTTTCAACTCCTTTTGTGCAAGTTGGGGTGAGCCTGCTCAGTTGGCCTCAACGCTCTCCAAGGCAAAGGGCGGTGCCTCTGCAAGGGTCCGCCTGATGACCGCGTTCTCAGCAGAGAGCAGGGCCGGGTCCTTCTCAAGGACCCTATCCGCTTCGGCCCTTGCCAACTCAATGAGCGGCAGGTCTTCGGTAAGGGATGCATAGTGCAGGCGCAGGAATCCGGACTGCTTGGTACCTGTCATCTCGCCAGGACCCCTGATGAGCAGGTCCTTCTCAGCGATGTAGAAGCCGTCGGTGGACTCCTTCATCACCGTAAGGCGCTGCTTTGCCTCCTCGGAGAGCTGGTTTCCGAAGACCAGGAAGCAGTAGGAGGAGAGGCTGCTCCTGCCTACACGCCCGCGCAGCTGATGCAGGGCGGAGAGTCCGAAGCGGTCGGCATGCTCGATGACCATGCACGTTGCATTGGGTATGTCGATGCCCACCTCCACGACGCTGGTGGAGACCAAGTAGGAGAGCTCCCCGCTCTGGTACCGCTTGAGGATGGACATTTTCTGCTCATCATCAAGTTTGCTGTGCATCAGGTCCGAAGGGACACCAGGATACTCGACCTTGAGGAATTCGAACATGTTCGTCACATCACGCAGCTCGCTCTCCCCACTGTCATCGATGCGGGGGTAGACAAAATAGGCCTGGTGGCCCCGGGAGAACTCCACCCCGACTGCCTGGTACATCCGCTTGCGGCTCTGCTCGTGTACCAGGAGCGTGACGATGGGCTTCCGCCCGGGGGGCATCGTCCTGATCGTCGATACGTTCAGGTTGCCGAACACCGTAAGGGAGAGGGTGCGGGGGATGGGGGTGGCTGTCATCAACAGGAGGTCCGGCACCTCGGCCTTCTCCATGAGGGCGAGGCGCTGCTCCACACCGAAGCGGTGCTGTTCGTCTATGACCACGTACCTGAGGTTCTTGAAGACAACCTCCTTGGAGAAGAGGGCATGGGTGCCCACCACAATGTCGACCTCGCCGTCAGCGATGGCCTTCAACAGTAGCTTGCGCTCCTTGCTCTTTACCGAGCCTGTAAGGAAGGCCATCCTGACGCCCAACTTCTCCAGCAAGAGCGCCCCGGACTCCGCATGCTGGCGGGCAAGCAGCTCGGTTGGGGCCATGAAGGCTACCTGGGCATTCTGCGAAAGGACATGCAAGGCGGTGATCCAGGCTACCAGCGTCTTGCCGCTACCCACATCCCCTTGCAGGAGCCTGTTCATGGGAACAGAGCTGGCAAGGTCAGAGCGTATCTCATGCAATACCGTCATCTGGTCTGCGGTGAGGGCGAAGGGGAGGCCTTCCATGAGGGCCAGCTCTATCTTGGTGGGGTTGGATGAACGAGGCGGGCTCTGTTCGTCCTGCAACCCCTTTCTTCTTCGGGCGATCAGCTGCAGGTAGAAGAGCTCATCCAGGGCAAGGGCCTTTCTGGCTTTCTCATGCTGTGCAAAGGAAGGGGGGAAGTGCCATACCCTGATGGCCTCATCCATCGGCATCAGGGCGTGTTCTGCTCGCAGGGCGTGGGGAAGCTCCTCTTCAAAGGTCTCCACCGAATCGAGCACCTTCTGGACATTGGCCCTGATAAGGCGCTGGGTGAGGGAGCCACGCAGTGGGTAGATGGGAAGGATGCCTCCAAAGGAGGCGGGAAAGCCCCCATCCTCGGTTGCGGGATGGAGTTCGAACTGGGAGCTCTGCAGCTCCCCCCTGTTGGAGGAGACCTGGGCATAGATGTAGTAGATATGGCCGACCCTGATGCTTTTTTCCAGGAAGTTCCGCCCGAAGCAGAGCAAGGAGAGCCTGCCGTCCCCCTCTCCCGAGACATCGCGCAGGAGTATCTTCAAGGTGCGCTTCTTGGCACTCATCTGGCCAAAGTAGGAGTGGGCGAGCACCTCGACGAGGGTGTTTGCCATCTCGCCGTCCTGTATCCCCCCCAGAGGGCGGACACGAGAGCGGTCCTCCCATGCCCTGGGTGAGAAGAGCAGAAGATCGGAATAGGTGTTGATGCCCAGCTCTCCGTACGCTTTGGCGGAGGCCGGGCCCACGCCCCCTAGGGTCTTGATGCTTGTATGAAGCGCCCTAAGGTAGGTCATGCTCAGATGGAGAGTTTTGCGAAGAACGTCACTAGGACACGGATCAGGGCGGATGAACTGAGGTATACCAAGGCAAAGAAGATAAGGCTGGTCAAGACCAGCTGCCTATCATTGATCGCCTTGCCCCTGTAGATAAGGCTCTGTACCCAGTTGAGGACCCCTCCGACGAGCGAGTCTATCATCTTGATGTAGGCCATGGTGTTGGGTCCGCGCTTATAGCAGAAAAAGAGGCGCACCCCCAGCAAAGCCATGACAAACCAGAGGATCGGACTGATGAGGAAGGACCAGAGGGTGCTGAGCAACAGGGCAAATACCATACCTACGGTAATCGTGCCGTAGGATCCAAAAAGCCTGAGTATGCTCTGCACCACAGAAAGGACAGCAAGGGCGATGAGGGGGGTGAGGTCGATGTTGCTTCGCCTCAAGGAGCTGATGTTCCTGAACCAGTTCAGGTACGGATCGACAATCTTTCCCAGGTAGTGGGTAAGGGGGTTTTCTCCACTCTGGCCGGGAAGGCGTATCCACGTAAGGACTATCCGCACCCAGATCAAAAGCGAGTAGAGCGAGATGAGGGCCGCCAGAAAAGAGGCTATGCCCATCAGCCACTGTGGTGCGCCGCTAAAGGAGATAAGTCCTCCGTTGTAATAGGTGTCATCCATTGTAAGCCTCCGCTAGTAAGATACCCAATATTTGTCCATTAGTCGAACCATAGATTCAGAACTGCTGCATTATTTCGCACTTCGGCCACAAACTCATCGCAGTAGCGCACCTTGAACTCACTTCCGCAGGCGATGATGTCCTTTTTGGAGCCCTCTGCCTCCCGCACTATCAGCTCAATCTTGCACCCTCCCTCCCAGGAGAGAAAGGAGTCGCGAAGGGCGTTCATCTGCTCGGGTTTGCAAAAGGATTTTTCCAGCTCGATATGGCATTTGGTCACAGCCATGGTGGACAGCTCATCAGGGTTGGTGAAGATGGACTCGATCAGGAAGGAGACCTTGCCCTCCCCGCGCGAGTTGTCAAAGCTACCGGTGAAGCCGTAGATGCCGTCGACATGCAGGACCTCCTTGAACTGCTCGAAGGTCTTGGGAAAGAGCGTGGCGTCAAAGGTGGCATTCAAGTCGGTGAGCTGCAGGAACGCCATCACATCCCCTTTCTTGGTCGTATAGGGGCGTATGTTTGTCAGCATGGCGATGACGTTGGTGGGCCTGCCGAAAGGAAGCTCATCCACCCGCGCGGTGTTCACCGTCACCCGCTCTGCGATAGTCTTCTTGTAGGCATCCATCGGGTGGCCTGAGATGTAGAAGCCCAGCAGGGCCTTCTCGGTCTCAAGCTTCTCGTTCAGGGCCCAGTCCTCGACCTCATTCATGGTGAAGGTGTCCATCTGTGCCTCGATTTCCTCGTCAAAGAGGGATATCTGCCCATATGCGCGCTCCTCCCTGCGCTTTTGCACATAGAGCACGGCATCGGCGACATGGGCGAGCAGGGTGGGGCGGTTCACCCCCATGGTGTCGAAGGCCCCTGCCTTGATCAGGGACTCAAGCAGCTTGGAGTTGCTCGAGCGGGAGTCTATGCGGGTGAGGAAATCCAAAAAGTCCTTGTAGGGACCGTTCTTCTCCCGCTCTGCGACAAAGAGCTCCACCACACCCTCGCCGACATTCTTGATGCCTGCAAGGCCGTAGACTATCTTCTCTCCCACCACGGAGAAGTGCTTGTCCGAATAGTTGATGGAAGGGGCCATGATCTCAAGACCCTGGTCCTTGGCCACCTGCAGGTAGTCGGCGAACTTGTCCGGGCTGTTCATCTCATTGGTTAGGTTGGCCGCCCAGAACTCAGAGGGGTAGTTTGCCTTGAGGAAGGCTGTCTGGTAGGCGACTACCGAGTAGGCAACGGCGTGGGACTTGTTGAACCCATACCCTGCAAAGGGCTCGAGCATCTCAAAGATCTCGATGGCGTGCTTTTCCGTCCTTCCCAGCGCCTTTGCCCCTGCAATGAACTTAAGCTTCTCCTCAGCGAGGGCCGCGACCTTTTTCTTACCCATGATACGGCGCAGGATATCAGCATTGCCCAGGGAGTAGCCGGCAATGATCTGGGCCACCTTCATGACCTGTTCCTGGTAGACAATGACGCCGTAGGTGGTCTTGAGCACCTCCTCCAGTTCCGGGTTCGCGTACGTTATGGGCTGTCTGCCCCTTTTGCACGCGATGAACTGGGGGATGTAGGCCATGGGCCCGGGTCTGTAGAGGGCGTTGAGGGCCACCAGGTCCTCAATGTCCGAAGGCTGGGCCTCCTTGAGGATGTTCTGCATGCCCGAGCTTTCAAACTGGAAGACAGCGGCGCTCTCCCCACGGGAGAGCATGGCAAAGGTCTTGGGGTCCTTCTCGTCGATGTCCGCGGCCCTGAAGGAGGGGTTCTTTTTCCTGATCAGGGCTTCGGTGTGCTTGATCAGCGTCAGCGTCTTCAGCCCCAGGAAGTCCATCTTTACCAGGCCGCACTCCTCGATGAGGTCCATCGTGTACTGCGTGGAGATGGCTCCTGTCTTGGCATCCCGGTAGAGGGGGACGTAGTTGACCAGGTCCTCCTTGCCGATGACCACCCCTGCGGCATGGGTGGAGGTGTGCCTGTTAAGGCCTTCAAGCCTTCTTGCCGCATCAAAGAGCTCTGCATAGATTCCCCCGCGCTTTTCCAGCTCGACAAGCTCCTTGCTCATCTCAAAGGCCTTGGTAAGGTTCATCTTGGGATCTTCAGGGATGAGCTTGCAGATGTTGTTCGACTCGTCGTAGGGGATGTCCAGCACCCTCGCCACATCCTTCACCACAGCCTTCGCCTTGAGGGTTCCGAAGGTCGCTATCTGGGCGACGCGTTCGGTTCCATAGTGCTCGGTGACATAGTTGATGACCTCCTGCCTCCGTTCATAGCAGAAGTCGAT
>CAZGOK010000065.1:0-9198 GCA_964527665.1 uncultured Sphaerochaeta sp. | reverse complement strand
CTCAGAACGACACCTGGATCCAGACTTTCGCTTCTGCGATGACCCCTTCCCTGAAGAACGGTCTGGCAAAAGAGCCTTCCACTCCAGCTAATCCTGACTACTACCTGCCTGAGAACAACGAGAAAGTGCTCTTTGACGAGACATATTTCCTCTACAAGCCCTACGAGAGTCCTGAACTTGAAGTTCCCGTACTCAAGTACACAGCTGATGAGAATGAGCAGTTCTCCACAGTCAAGCGCGAGCTTGCCAACTTCATTCGCCAGAATGCAGTAAAGTTCATGGTAGGATCTGCTGACGTCAACGACGACAAGGTTTGGAACGATTACGTGAAGAATCTTGACAAGTTGCAGATGCCTGCAGTCCTTTCGATGATGCAGACTGCCTACACTCGCCAGTACAAGTAAGCTTTGTCCGTAATGGCCACAAGGGGGGAGACCCTCTTGTGGCCTTTTCTTTCTTTTTCTTTTTCCCTCTTTCATTCACGTTGTTTACTGTACTCACACATTTTTTTCTCTCTCTTCACGTATATACTAGCTTCCAGTAGTAGTAACAGGAGTGCTCTCTCCCCCCATACACTCCCCGTAACCCGCATCTAGCGAAGGGATACTCCATGCAACAACCAAAGAAACCAAACATCATCTACATCCTGGCCGACGACATGGGCTATGGGGATGTCTCTGCAAACAACGAGAGCTGTCCCTTTGAGACACCTAGCCTTGATTCGCTTGCAAAGCATGGTCTTCGCTTCACCGATGCCCATGCAAGCTCTGCTGTCTGCACTCCCTCTCGCTACAGCATCATGACAGGGCGCTACAACTGGCGCTCGGCCTTGAAGGAAGGAGTGCTCGGTGGCTACTCCTCCCCCCTTATCCCCCAAGGCCGTACCACAGTTGCCACCATGCTCAGGCAGTGCGGCTACCGCACGACCGCCATTGGCAAATGGCATCTGGGCATGACTTTTCCCAAGCTCCCAGGTTTTGTGGAACAGCCTGACTTTGCCCATAGCGAGGGCATAGACTTCACTCGAACCATTAAAAACTCACCCATATCAGTCGGGTTTGATTCGTACTACGGCATCAGCGGCTCCCTTGATATGCCACCCTATGTCTATATAGAGAACGATAGGTTTACCGCCATTCCCAACCGCCTTACCAAGGGGACGGGCAAGGGGTACTGGCGTGAAGGGCTCACAGCCCCTGACTTTGTCCATGAGGAGGTCCTCGACCACCTCACCGACAGGGTATTGGTAAGTATCACCGAGCAGAAGGAGAACCCATTCTTCATCTACTTTGCTCTTCCAGCCCCCCATACACCCATCCTTCCCCATCCCAAGTTCGAAGGCAAGTCCAATACCAATGCCTATGGGGACTTTGTGCTTCACTGTGATGATGTGCTCAGAAGAGTACAGGAACACCTGGAGAAAGAGGGGTTGTTGGAAGACACCCTGATCATCTTTACCTCCGACAACGGCTGTTCCCCGATGGCGGACTTTACTGAGCTTGCAGAGAAGAAGCATAACCCCAGCTACCACTTCAGGGGGATGAAGAGTGATATCTTTGAGGGAGGGCACCGTGTGCCTCTCCTCTTGCAGTGGCCAAGCACACTGCCACAAAATAAGGTCTGTGACCGCCTGGTCTGCCTCTCTGACCTGTTTGCCACCTTGGCAGACTATCTTGGCTACGAGATAGCTCCCTCTGCTGCTGAAGACAGTGTTAGCAACAGGGCCTTGTGGGAAGATCCTTCATCAGGTGAGGTCCGTGATACCTTGGTTCATCAGAGCATCGATGGCTCCCTGTCGATACGAAGTGGGTCCTGGAAGCTTGAGATGTGTGCAGGCTCCGGTGGCTGGTCGACTCCAGTGCCCGGTTCAGACGAGGAAGCTCTGCTTCCACGGGTGCAGCTCTATAACCTCGCAGATGATATTGGAGAGCGACATAATGTGTATCTAGATCATCCTGCCATCGTTGAGGACCTGAAAGCAAAGCTGAAGAAAATCATCACCGAGGGAAGGAGCACAGCTGGTCCTGTCCAGGAGAATGAAGGTCTGGCAGTATGGAAGACTGTCTCCTGGTTGGATGAGGCGTAGGATTTTTCATCTTTCTTCCCATGGATTCTCTTGCCTTTGTTCTCTTTTTTAGTTTCATGGCTTATGTAGACTTTTGTTGTTGAGCATCAACAGCTCGTGGTATACTCTGTTTCAGCATGAGAAAAAAAGCCTTGTATTTGCCCAACTCAAAGACCTTTGTGCTCTTCCTGTTGGTCTTTGTCATCTGTTTTGTCGTGCTTTTTTTCTCTCAGAACTGGATGCTGAAGACTGTCAGGGAGGAGAAGCAGGAGCAAAGCTATGCGATGCTCCGCCTTGCAAAGACCACCACCGACCTCTCTTTGGACCAGGCCTTCAAGCTTTCCCAGCTATTGCTCCTCGACAATGATATTGCCAAGTTCATCTACCAGGGTGAGGTCGATGGAGGATCTGAAGACATCCAGACCATCATCGATGCAAAGGTCTCTCTCCCTGTTGCCCGTAGCATCAGCAGCATGCTTTCTGAGATCTACGTCTTCTCCAGGAACAGTGGCTACCTGCTCTCTGCAAACAATGCCTATCTGGAACCTGAAAAGATGTATCCCACATTGTTTGCCTTCAAGGACCTGAACTATCGCCAATTTCGCTCAAAATATCTTACTGCCTCCTTTACCCGCTCCTTCTTTGCCGAGACAACGGCCTTGGTCGACGGCAGGGCGATGAGGGTCATACCCTTGGTACAGACTTTCCCCCTCAATAGCCCCTCCTCCAACTCAGGGAAGATCATCATGCTATTGGACAGTTCCTTCTTCGCCTCCATCCTGGCTGAACAGAGGGTAGGGGAGAACCTCACCTCCTTCATAACTGACGCTTCAGGCAAGCTCATCACACATTGGGGGGAAGAGGCCCTTATTGTGGGAACCGACTACGCTGATGGACAGCATAGGATACAGGTGGGCAAGGAGGCGTATGTACTTTCGGTCCTTTCATCCGAGGTAAGCGGGCTGCGTTTCTTCTCAGTGTTGTCCTTGAAGGACATCACTGCGATGATGAGCCCGCTTTGGACGGTTCTGACGTTTCTAAGCCTTGCAATGTTTCTGGTGATGGCCATTCTTTCCCTATTGATACTTTTGCGCAACCGCAAGGATTGGGTCGAGCTTTTCAGCTTGGCAAGCCAGGGCGAAAGCCTTCTGCCCTATGAGCAGGCCTTGACCCATATCAAGGCCATTGTGGCTGAGGACCGCGCCAAGGTAAGGATGGCTGGGGGAACCCCCTTTATCACAGACACCTTCTTCAGGCGTCTCATCCACGGCAAGATGGCCGACACCAGCGAAATCCAGGCGATGCTCAAGCTGGTGCAGGAGGACATCGATTTTTCTCAGCATCTGGCCTACCAGATGGTCCACCTTGTCATCCACGATGTGAATGACATCCTCACCAGCGATAGGCTTGAGGATATAGACTTTACTCGGATTGCAGCCCAAAAGCAGGCTCAGCGTGCCTTTGGGCAGCATTGCTTTCTCTACATGGATTTCTCCTTTTCCATCTGGGTCATGCTGTGGCACCAGGAGGCCTCCTATCTTGATGCTCAGATAGATCTCTTTTGGAAGGAGTTCTCCCAGGTGGCACCCACCTCCACCTCTATGGCTGTTTCCTCATCCAAGACAAGCCTCAATGAGATATTCGATGCCACCAACGAGTGCAGTGAGGTACTGCAGTCCATATCCAACGAAAAGCAGGTGGAGATCGTGCGCAGGTACTCAGAGCTTACCCTCAGGCGCGAGCGGTACCACTACACCACCGACATGGAGCGCAAGCTCTACTTTGCTGTCCTGCGTGGCGAGGAGGAGGCACTTGGGGATATCCTGAGGCTGCTTGAGCAGGATAACTTTGTTGCCCGAAGCCTCGGAAGCGAGGAGACGGCAAATTTCCTACGGGTGCTGTATGCGACGGCCATCAAGCTTGGTCAGGCGATGCACCACGAGGATACTCCCAAGGTGTTCACCACCTATGCCCAGGCCAAGCACTATTTCCTCTCCTTTGCCCTGGGGGTAAAGGGAGAAAACCAGAACAAGGAAGAGATTCTCATCCAGAAGATTGTCGCTTATATCCAGGAGCGCTATGACCAATGCTCCTTGAACCTCTCTTCCATGGCAAAGGATTTTGCCATGAAGGAGAGCTTCCTCTACCACTTCATGCAGACAAGGATGCAGACCTCCTTTGCCCAGTACTTGGAGGAGTATCGTCTGACTCGGGCTGCAACCTTGTTCAGCGAGAAGCAGATGACCATCACCGAGGTGACAGCCCTGTGTGGGTATGCCAACAGCCAGACCTTCAGGAGGGCTTTCAAAAAGCATTATGGGATGTTGCCCTCCGAGTATCAGAAGACGGTGCTGTACAGGCAGGGGTCGTAGGCGGGAAGGCGAACTGAAATTTGATGCAAAAAGAAGAACTGCGTAGATTAGGGACCCTATTCTACGCAGTTCTTTTTGGCTTGTCTGATACAAGTTTTTAGGTTATCGAAGCCTCATAGATCCCCTTGATGGAAGTGGCGAGCATCTTGTTGAACTCCTCGTCACTTTGCTGTACATGAAGGTCTTGGGAGAGGGCCCTTGAGAAGCTTGCAACAAGGCCGTGGTTCTTGGCTAGGAGGGTGTTGGCTTCGCTTCTGCTATAGCCGCCAGAGAGTGCCACCACTCGCACCATGTGCTCCTCTTTTTGCAGGTCGGCATAGAAGTTGGGAAGAGTGGGTATGGTGAGCTTGAGCATCACCTTGTCCTCAGGGGCGAGGAGGGCGAGGTGCTTGAGCAGCTCCTCCTTCAGGATCTTCTCAGACTCCTGCTTGTCCTTGCTGTGGATATCCACCTCAGGCTCGATGATGGGGACCAGGCCGGCCTTCAATATGATCTTGGCTATCTCAAACTGTTGTTCAACGATCTTCTTGATACCCTTGGGATTGGCCTCCTTGATGACTGAACGCATCTTGGTGCCGAAGATTCCCTGTTTGACTGCACGGGCAAGCAGTGTCCCCAGCTCTGTGATGGGTTTCATCAGTTGCACTCCATCAGCAAGTGGGGCGAGGCCTTTGTCAACCTTGAGGAAAGGGACTACGCGCTTGGTCTTCCACAGGTAATCAGAAGTGGTCATACCCTCGATGCTGCGGTCCATGGTGTTTTCAAACAGGATGGCGCCAAGGATATGGTCCTCGGTAAAGGCAGCGCTGGTGATGATCCTGGTGCGCATGGCGTGCACAAGGTCGAACATCTCTTCGTCATTGGTATAGGAGTCCTCGCTTATTCCATATTGCAACAGTGCTTTGGGGGTACTGCCACCACTTTGGTCCAATGCAGCGATAAAGCCTTTTCCTGTCTTCATGCGGGTCAGTTGTTCTGTGTTCATAGTTCTCCTCTTTTGAGTACCAACACAATTGCTTTGTCGGTACCATCCTAAAGGTACTCAAAGGTTCTCTCCCAAGCAAGTGAAGGGTCCTTGCTTTTATCGATTTAGATGCAAGAGTGTTCCTCTCTGACTTCCGGGACATCTATGGGTAAGCGAGGTGTTCCGTATAGTGCATGCTATCTCCTTCTGATGCATGGTTCTTGTAAATGGGAAATTCAATTGCCCATTTGCACATTGAGCTATATCATGGGATTATTACTAAAGGCACAGCTGTTGGTGCTCCTGTTCTTCTATGCTTGCTTCTGGATGTTTCTTAGAGGGGGTAGTGTATGGAAAAGATTCTCTTTGAAGGGGCAATCGTCTCTATCCAACCTAGGATCAGGCTGCTCAGGTCCTTTGACCAGAGCTCCCACTCCTACCTGGGTATGCCCTGGTTGTCCATGATAGGCAACGAGGGGAGAACCTCTCCATAGGAATAGGAGTGGGGGCACAGGAGAAACATCAGTTCAGAGTAGGTGCGACCATCAGTGGGGCCTGTTCTCCTGTGCTCGATCCTGATATGGAAAGTGTTGATTATTATCGTGCCTCTCAGCTGAAGAAGCTATCTGAAGAGCCTGTCGACCCTACTTATCCTCCTTGGAAGATTGTCGCGCCTTCTCTTCCTGACTATCGTGAGAGAGGACCCCGAAGGCTCTCTGCAAAGACCTATGAGAGCAAGTGCTCATCTTGCATCTGGGGATGCAAGATGGCCGTTGAGATCATCATTGACCAGTGGAATCCTCGAAAGAAAAAGTATCGGGTGGAGACTTTCTGCTACGGTCCTAAGAACTGCAAGCTCTACGCAAGTGGTCCCATCAGGAGGGTTCCTGGAAGAAATGGCATGGTGTATGAAGAAGAGGACTGGGTGGATGAGATGCTGACCTCCCATAGGGAGGAAGATGAGTAAGACGTTCACTTTGGTCTTGCATAGTGATGGCTGATCTATCCTTTGCCATAGCTTTACCTTTAGGGGTAATCCCTAGCTTGTATCATTGGTCTCTGTCCGGTGCCTTGTGTTGAATATAGGAAAAAGCTTCCTCTTTCGAAGGAAGCTTTTTCTGTCTAGTTCTCTGTTTCTTTTTCTTGTTTCTTCTCTCTGCCTGGCCTTAGGTCTGGGTAGTGCATATCCAGACAAGGTGGTCTCCTATGTCCTTAGGGCAAACTCAACCATCTGCTGCTTGGCATTGGCAATGTTGCCCCTATCCATAGCCTTCTTTACCTTGGTGAGGATCTTCTGCCCCTCCAAGGGGGAGAGAGGGTTCACCTCTGTAGCCTGGGCAAGGCTGATGCTCAGATCCAGGACCCCGTAGGCGGCCTGGATGTTTCCCATCTGGATATTCTCTATCAAGGCTGAATCGAGTATCTCCAGCAGGAAGGGTGTGGTGACTACAGTCTGTTCCTGGTCAAGAAGCAGGTAGTGTGGTGTATATCGCATGGCTTATATCCTTTAGGGGCAGGCACCTCTTCTCACCGATCGTGATCCAGAGCACCTGCCGTAAGGACAATATCGTCATAAATGGTTATTTTTTCAAGTAGTAACAGTGCGTATTACTTTCATTTCCTATCATGGTAAGCGTTTCACTCTTTCCATCCTTGCTTGAGGAGTAGAGTATTTTCACATCAAAGGTCGTACCCCCTGATGTGAGGACAAATCCATACCCCTCTTGGTAGGATAGCTCAGCTAGCACAGGCGGAATTCCTGGTATGTGCATGGTTGTATTTGCCCCCTCCTTGTCCTGTTGCTTGCTGTTGATGACAAGCTGTTCGACCGGCTGGTTGTGCATCTCCTTCAGGGTAGGGGGTACCCCCGATGCTTTGTCCAGCACCCAGGTGGAGTTGTACAGGATTTCAAAGGTGGTCTTAGCCTCTTCTAGGGTCGGTGGGGTGATGGGTTGGTAGCTACATCCGTAGCAGCTGAAGGCCAGGATGAATACCATTACGGTTGCGCTGATACTGAGCATGGCGACTTGGCCCTTGCCCAAGACGATCTTAGTTGTGTTCTTTGCCTTCTCTTGTGGTTCTTCTTGCTTGCCTTTTTCTTGCTTGCTTTTCTCTTCTTGCATGGTTTGTCTCCTTACAGTGTTTTGTAAGATAGTCTCACCTGAGAAGGGGCTCTTGCATACTTATATAAGAAATCCATTTTTGCCCCATGGTTTGGCAAAAATCTTGAAGAGGATATAGAATTGCATTGGTTCAGGAAGGCCTATTGATCAAACAACCCTGGATTCTCCTCCAGCATAGGAACGAGCGCCTCATAAATGGCCTTGGCACTATGGTAGAGTACCTTGGCATCACCCATTTTGCCTTCCTTGATAATGCCCCTCTTTTTGAAAGGCTCTTCAACCCTGGGGAACTGTTCGGCAGGAAAACCGATATGCCGTCTTGAGAGGACTTGGACAGTATTTCCCTCCCCAAGATTACTACTAAGCATATAGGGTTTCTCACTGAGACGATTGGGGACATCAAGCCACTCCTCAACCCCATGGATGAAGGTGTCGCGGTTCATGCCCACACCTACCAGGAGAATGGTAGCATTACGATCGAGCAGTCTCCCCCAGGCAGAGTTTCTAGCACACGGGGTGCCACACTTTTCATCCCCTGCCACAAAACTCTCTGCTTCCCTTCCGAACGCCACGACCGAATGGGTGGGGTGGCCGGAACGAAAGCCATTAGCCCTTTTTCGTGCAAGCTCGGGTACAATGCCTGTACAGCAGGCGGTGTGCTCGACGCTGAAACTGGGTTGGTTGATATCAACAGTAGCCCAGGTATGGGTAGCGAATACCATTAGGCCTTCGCCCATATACTCGACAAAGGCATCGATGACTGTCTCGGCTCCGCCTTCGACATCCCCCAGGCTAGTATAGGAAAAGTGGGCAAGCGTCGTCCCCTTGGGGTCGACCCCCATCCTTTTCAAATCTGATTGTAATGATTCTTTAGTGTGCATTGCGCAATAATGCCATAGGGGAGGGGAAGAATCAAGAATGGCTGGTTTCCATAAAAGTGCAAAAAGTCGTTTGGGTATCCTTCACCCTGTTAGCTTTCAGGTACCTATCGATGGATTGCTCTATCCGAGTTCATCGCCCTGTTACTTTTAGTCATACGTGTATAATCACTTTTTACCTTTCTTATGCTCTGCTGTACCAAAAGGTACTTGCTTTTCCCCAACTGTGAGATATTCTCCCAGAGAGGGTTTGCCCTTGGTTATTGCCTTAAGCAGTTGGGAATACAGTTTCTCATAATTCTCAATGAGGGTGCATCTTTCAGATAAAAGTTCAGAAGTGTAATGGTTCATGCTTACCCCATGCTTCTTTGCCCCTTCTGCTAACTTTTTGTGCAGGGTAGGAGTAATACGAACTACGAATTTCCCACTATAGTCATCGAGCGTCTCTTCTTCTGGCTCTGGAATTTGAATCTGTTCGTCTAAACAATACCCCATCCAAGCTTCCATAGCGTCTTTAATCATTTCATGTTAGCAGAGTAATAATTTCCCATGGGGAAAGCTGCTGGAAAGAAGATTAGTATAGTGATAGGTACAGCATAGAAGTTGTTTTATAACAAAGCCTCTTGACATGTAGTAAAAACCATTTGATACTGGTTTTATAGTTTGTACTACAAAGTATAAAACAAAACTGATTAGTAACAGCATTTCTTGAAAGACATAGAGGAGAAACGGAATGAGCAGGTTTGACATTACAGCTATCAAAGGGGTAATCCCCGCAATGGTCACCACGTTCGAT
>CAZGOK010000064.1:0-9428 GCA_964527665.1 uncultured Sphaerochaeta sp. | reverse complement strand
CCCCAGACCTTCATGAACGAAAGCGGTAAAGCAGTACGGGCGTGCACTGATTTCTTTGGTTTCAAGAGCGAGGAGATCCTGGTCGTCCATGATGACCTTGAGCTCCCCTTTGGGACCATCCGATTACAAAAAGGAGGGGGTCTTGGAGGGCACAACGGACTCAAATCCATCAAGAGCCATCTTCATGATGACGCTTTCTTACGACTGCGCTTTGGCATTGGAAGACCACAGAGGGGCAGTGTAGCATCCTATGTGCTGCTCCCCTTTTCTAAGGAGGAGTCACCTCTGCTCCCTGTACTGTTTGAAAGGGCTGAAAGCCTACTCACAGGTGGTGTATCGAGCCTCCCAGTAACAAATACATTAGTCTAATAGCACCTCTTTCCCAAGAAGGGGGTTACAATAGGTGCATTGCATGATATACTTGCCATGTCTTAGAAGATGATAATTACCACACTCTGGGAGGCGTGAATTGATAACACGTGACCTTCGCATTTCAATCCGCACAAGGACTGAGATGGATTTTTTTTCCGCACTGTTTCCCTCTACAATCGAATTGGGAACCCTCTACCGACATGCAAATGAACTTGCACACCTCTATAACATAAAAACAAAGGAACGAGGTGGAAGCGAATATGTCTCTGCGGGAAAGCTCCATGCCACAGCTGTCCTACATCTGCTCTACCAGACGGTACTGACCCGGTACCTCAGTGATACCGAGCCTGATTTCTTTACCCGTCTGACCAGCTTGCTAAACAAAAACCACGCTGGCTCTGATGTACTTGCCTTCTATATGAAGGAGTTCCCTTCCCCCCTTCTACTTGAACAACAACTGCCTCTGGATTATTTCTACGATGAATCCCTTAGGGGATATTTTGTCCATCAGGTGATGCTGGACAACCCTGCCCTGATCAAGGCTGCAAAGCCCTTCATATCACCCGAAGGTCTCTCCTTCCCCAAGGGAGCACAGGCCCTAACCGCACTGCTGGGTGGCTATACAAAAGGCTCTGCCCTCGTGGCAAACAGCGACGAAGACATCTTTACTTTCCTTACCAGACCATCAAAGCTCTATCCGGACTCCCTTCTTGACCAGATCAACTATGTAATGGAAGCATGGGGAGATTTGTTGCCTCCGGAACTTAAAGAACTGCTGCTCCGTGCGATAGACTATGTCAAGGAGGAGGAGAAGCCCCACTTTGCAGGTCATGGCGGTGGTGGCACTGTCCCTACCTATGTTCCTGACTACAGTTCGTATGATGCTGAATACGCAGCATTCTCAACTGACAGAAACTGGATGCCCAATGTGGTCATGATAGCCAAATCAACCTTAGTTTGGCTTGATCAGCTCTCCAAAGAGTATGGCTACCCCATCACCACCTTGGACCAGATTCCCAACCAGGAACTGGACAATCTGCATGACAGGGGTTTCACCGCCCTCTGGCTGATCGGGCTATGGGAGCGTAGCAGCGCCTCAAAAAGAATAAAGAACCTTTGTGGAAACCCTGAAGCAGAAGCCTCCGCATACTCACTGAAAAACTACGAGATCGCCCAATCCATCGGAGGATGGGCCGCCTTGGACAACTTGCGCCAGAGATGCGCTGACCGTAGCTTGCGCCTTGCCAGTGACATGGTGCCCAACCATACAGGAATTGATGGGGACTGGGTCTTCAACCATAGCGAATACTTTATACAGCAAAGCTACCCTCCCTTCCCTTCCTATACCTATAATGGGGAGGATCTTTCAGAGAATCCTGATATAGAGATTAAGCTTGAGGACCACTACTACAACCAAAGTGATGCTGCGGTCACCTTCAAAAGAAGGGATCTCAGAACTGGAGAAACCTCCTACATCTACCACGGTAACGATGGTACCGCCATGCCCTGGAATGATACGGCCCAGCTTGATTTCCTCAATCCAGCAACTAGGGAAGCGGTCTTCCAGCAGATAAAGCATGTTGCAAAGAACTTTCCCATTATCAGATTCGATGCTGCGATGACCCTTGCCAAAAAACACATCCAACGGCTTTGGTATCCCAAACCCGGCCACGGTGGTGATATCGCTGGTCGAACACAAAGCGGACTCGATGACGCAACATTCCACAAACTCGTTCCCCAGGAGTTCTGGAGGGAAGTCGTTGACCGGATCAGTGAAGAACTGCCTGACACACTCCTGCTTGCAGAGGCCTTCTGGATGATGGAGGGATATTTTGTACGAACCTTGGGGATGCATCGCGTCTATAACAGCGCATTCATGAACATGCTCAAGGACCAGGAAAACCAGAAATACCGCGATACCATCAAGAGCACCATCAGTTTTGAGCCTGAGATTCTCAAGCGGTTTGTCAACTTCATGAACAACCCTGACGAAGAGACCGCCGTTACCCAATTTGGGGAAGGGGATAAGTACTTTGGTGTCTGTACGCTCCTAGCTACGATGCCGGGCCTGCCGATGTTCGGTCATGGTCAGATTGAAGGGTATAAAGAGAAGTACGGTATGGAGTACCGCAGGGCATACTGGGATGAAAAGCCCAACCAGTGGATGCTCGACGAGCACTACAGAAGGATATTCCCCCTCTTGAAGAAACGGTATCTTTTCAGTGGCGTAGACAATTTCCATCTGTTCGACCTTGTTGACGGCAGCCATGTGCATGAGTCTGCCTTCTGCTATATCAACGGCACTGAGCATGAGAAGGCATTGGTACTCTACAACAACCAGTATGACAGTGTGCAAGGCTGGATAAAGAATTCCGCTCCAAAGCTAGAGAATCAGGGCGATGACAAGCGCACAAAGACACTCTCCCTTGCTGAGGCGATGGGCCTTACAGTGGGGGGAAGACGATATGTGCTGTATGAGGCATTCCCTGGAAAACTTACCCATATGGTACCATCGCTGAAAGTATTCGATGAGGGTGGATATTTTCACCTGAACGGGTATGAAGCGAAGATCATGCTGAACATCAGAGAAGTTGAGGATGTGGATGGCACCTACGAGATGCTCTATTCCATCCTTGGAGAGAGAGGCGTTGAGAACATCGAACAGGAAATCCTAGCTCTGAGACTGAAGCCTGTCTTCAAAGCTATGGAGAACTTGCACAGCCCCTCGTTCAAGAAGCTGGTCCTTGCCATTTTACAGGGAAAAGCAACAGCTAAGATTGAGCGCAAACTTATCCTAGCCCTTGCAGAAGCCTACACACACCTAGGTGTTGTGGTTGAGAAGCTCCACCCTCTAGCAGTGAAGGCCCTGCCCTCCATGCCAAGGGAGATCAAGCCATCGGTGATGCTTAAGGAGATCCAAAAACTTACGGAAATCTTTGCAAAAGAGTCCCAGGAGCCCTACTTTGGCCAAGGTGGAACCATCATGGATGAACTGCCGATCGTCATTGCAGCCTCATTGTTCCTCAAACCATTCATCCATGAGTGGTCAACCGTTACCGATGCAATGGTGGCATGCGACACGTTACTGCTCGCCCGGTTCTTTAGCAAGGATCTGGAGGAAGTGGGCTTTAGCGGAGACAGCGCCAGAAAAGCGTGTCATAGCGCAGCCATCTTAGCGTCCTCAGCGAACATGGTCAAAACGTTTACCGCTGATACACCACAGCAGGTCCTCTCAACTCTGTTTGCAGACCAGGCAGTGAGGACCTACGCCAATTGTAATGAGTACCAGGGGATTACCTGGTATAAAAAGGAGGCAACCCAAGAGATTATCTATCTCTCTGCACTCTCGTTCCAGCTACTGGGAGGTATCTCAGATACAGCGGAATACGTGAAGACCCTCACCGAGGCAGAGACTCTGGCAGGGTACAAGCTGAACCTTCTCCTAGGAGATGTGCGATTGACTTGACGCTACTGATAAGATACTCTTGGAAACTATGAAGACGTGGATAACCTATCTCGCAGCAACAGCCTTCGGGCTGGCTGCAACACTCCTATTTGGAGATTCTGGTCTCTACCAGCAGATCATGTATACCGCTACCGCCCTGTTTGTACAACTGGGTGGGTTTATCTTGATCCCCATAGTGTTTTTTGGATTCTCTTCCGGGATTGCATCCTTGAGAAAAGACTCTCTGGGAAGAACCTTCAGCTGGACAACCATCCTCTGGAGCATCACCTCAACGCTGTTGTTGGTAGCGGGTGCGGCCCTTATGTTCCGCTTATTCCCCACCAACTTCCCGGCAAGTAGCAGTGCAGGATCAGAAGCATCGATTATCGGTGCGGTTGCACCTCAATCTCTGTCCACCCTCTTCAGCACGATGCTACCGGTAAATCCTTTTTACTCGCTTGCATCGGCTGAGAGCTTCCTGCTCCCCGTCATTGTCATCGCCCTGGTCTTCGGCTTCTTCCTCAAACCCAATGTTGAGATTATCCGTCCAGCCTATGTGACAATGAATTCCTTAAGTGAGACCATGTTCCGTATTGCCAGCGCATACAGCAGATTCGGGCACTTCTTTATCTTCTTCACCTCTTCCTACTGGTTTACCCGCCTGCAGAATGAAGGGACGGTTTTTGTTGCCGGACGCTTCTTGCTTTTGCTCATCTCCTCAACAATGCTGATTTTGCTCGTCATCCTTCCTCTTCTGTTCGGCTTGCTTACCCGGTTCAAGGTAAATCCCTATATAATACTCTACCGTATGATAGCACCAGCTATTGCAGCTCTGTTCAGTGGAAGCATCTTCTTCAGTAGCCCGATCACCATCTCCCACACAAGACATAATTTGGGTTGTCAGAAGCGTATCAGTGCAACAGCAGTTCCTCTCTATACCCTTATAGGCAGGGGGGGATCGGCGATGATAGCGACACTGAGCATAACGAGCCTGCTTTATGCAGCGCTTGGAAGCATGCCCTCGAACAAGGTCATCCTTTTGGTGGCCCTTGCCAGCGCCCTGTTCTCCTATGCCAGTGCGCTCTATCTGGGTTTTGAAGTATTCTTCATTACCATCATAGCCCTGCAGTTCCTGAAGATAGACCTCTATGGTGCAGAGATGACCCTTATTGCCCTCATGCCCATCCTCAATGGATTCGGCACCCTAATAGACTCCTATGTCGCAGCCTTCGGTTCGGCATACACCTCTCAGATCATGGGAGTGAAGCACGAGAGTTCGTATAGGGACATCCTCTAAATAGGTATGAGTAAACATTTACGTTTTGTCTTTCTTGGTATCCAAGGTCTCATAACTTTTCTGTTCACAGCTTTGCTTGTACACTCATTTTTACTCGCCCAAGGGCAAGGCGTTTTGTCTACAGCCCTGCCACACTTGGCACCCTCACTGATCCATCTCTGGATGACCTTAATTGCTGCAATCTTACTCTGTGTGTTCTATCGGACAAACATAGGGGCGGAAGCTCACTTCCTACCCCTACTGTTTCTTATCATATGCCTGAGTAATATAAAGATCCTTCCCCTATATTACCAACTCTCCCATATCATGATCCTCAGCCCCTACTGGGTTGATATCCTGTTCCACTTCTCTTTCCTTTTTTCCTCGTTCCTTTTTCTGGCTTCAGGACTGTTTCAACAGACCATGAACCCTCTTCGACTTGGCCAGTACTCATTCATAGGGGGAGCCTCTTCGCTCCTACTAGCCATGTTGGTACCCATAACTGCCCACAACGCTTCCTTTCTCAAGGAAGCAACCATAACAAACACCCTCTTTTTGGGCGTGTCAATCCTGGTAAGTGTGTTGGCACTGCTGACCTATATCATTGCAATCTATGAAGAGATGGGAGGGAGGCAGACCATAGGTCGGGGCCTCTCCTTTGTCCTGATGATAATAGGAAATACCATGGTCACCATAAACCAGGATATTCTTTACACCAGTATCGGCCTCGCCTTATATGTCGCAGGTTCCATACTTCTGATCCTCATTACTAGGACTTATCATATCTGGTCCTAGTGGAACAGCGGCTTCATTCCCTCTTTAGCAATCAGTGCCTTCATCTCCTCATCTGAGGGGAGTGGCAAGCTATCACTGGCTTTCTGTAACAGGGTAGGCAGTAAGGTGATATCTCCTATGCTGTTGAGAAAGACCTCGGGGTTCTTTAAAACCCAACCAACAGCCTGGGCAATTGCAGAAGGATCGGTCAAGGGGGCATACCAGGTAGCAAAGGGATTTACGCCATCTCCAACCTCACCTCTGGCAAGAGATTTTATGGTCTGCACTGCAACGCCTCGCTGCTTGCAAAGCTCCATCAGATGGTTCACATCTGCGCTGTACTGAGGATTCTGCATCATCGTGTAGTTGTAGGGAAAGAGCACAGAATCAAAATCATACTTCATCAGGCTCCTATAGTGCGATCGGGGAGCACCCAAACCATGACCGGTAACCCCGATGTATTTGATCAGGCCCTGTTCTTTCGCCTCTATGGCAGCCTCAAGTGCCCCACCTTCACCCATGGCTACTTCCCACTCTTGTTCGTCTACAAGCAGATGGAACTGCCAGAGGTCGATATGGTCGGTCTGCAGCTTCTCAAGGGATTGATAGAGCTCCTCTGTAGCTTCTTTTTTAGTTCGCTTATCAGTCTTGGTTGCAAGGAAAAAGGAGGCCCTGTCCCGTTTCATCCAAGGCCCTATCCTCACTTCTGCATCCCCATAGCTATGGGCAGTATCAATGTGGTTGATCTCATATTTCTTAAGGAGATCATAGGTATCGTCGGCTTCCTTTTGTGTCACGCTCCATAAGGATGCTGCTCCAAATAGTACCCGACTGCTCATATGTCCTGTTCGTCCGAATTGTTTCTTTTCAATCATGGCTTGCACCTCCCCATCAGTATAGCACGGGAAAAAGCTGGGCTAAAGGAAGAGATAGTGAGATACACAGGTATCATCGATTGGAGACTCTGCAAGATACTACAACGGGCCCTATATGGTTCAGAGGGTATTGAGATATCCATGCTCAGCAAGCAACCTCTTGAAGAGGGCCTGCTCCTTCTTCTTTATGACAATCCTATTGCCCTCAGCCCGTAGTATGATCTTCCTGAAGGCAGGCTCTTGTGCAAACATCTTCCTGATCGCAGCATCATCGGGGAACGTATACAGCAAGACAGTCTCCCCATGGGCAAACAGGGTAGCCCTTTGCTCGACCATGGTAAAGAAGGTGAGCCAACGCTCAGAAGGATCCGGCTCTATGAGGTTCTTGAATTTTTCTATTCTGGAACGTATCTCAGAAGGATCGGCGCATCCCCGTATAAATGAGACTTCGCTAATCTTGTACCGTTCACTGCCCATTGCATCGCCTATCTGTTCCAGGAAGAGTCTTCTCTCCAACGACAGACCTTTGAAGGTAACCAATAAGAGGTTGGAATCGGCAATAGTCTCGAATTGCTGCTTCTTGGCTTTTGGCCGTTCATCAGTAAAGCCCAGACACCATGCCCCGAAGGGAGTAACCTTCATACTGCAGATACCCTCATACGGTGTGAGTGGATGCATTTTCCCATTTTTGCTCAAAACCAAGGTAGCGGGTTTTTCTGTGATCTCTACCAACCCAAGAACAGCGAATAGATAACAATAGGCCTTGAACAGAGGCTTTTCAAACAGTTTCCGCCTGAGTACTCCTTGGGGGAGAAAGCCTTTATCATAAGAACCAATACTATAGGGACCATACTCACCCTCGATGGTATCCCCTCGCATAAAGAGGACACGGTTCAAGACGTCCCTATTCCAAAAGGTGTATCCATTGCCGTTAGAAACATAGGACTGAAATAGATTATCTACAGAAAACCAAGATCCATCACCATGCATTTGCTGCAACATATCTTTCATACCATTGCGTCCCTGGCTCTTGATCGCAACGGAGTAGGTAAACGCTGTCTTGGAAAACTGTTTGAGGAGACAGTAATACTCAATTTCATTGCCAATGAGCCCTCTCGAGGTTTTCGGGGGTTCAAAGAAAAACCGCTGTACCAGGCTCTTTATATACAGCTCCCCGTCTTCGGGACGTTTGATGGATTTCGATTCCAGATGGGTCAAAGCCTGCACAAACAGCTCAATGGGATCGAGGCCATAGGAGCTGGCAATCGGAAATGGCTCTAGGGCACAGGAGGCACGCAGACTCTTGATATTCCCCTTGAGCAAGCCTTTACGGGCAATATCGCTCCTTGCCCTTGTTTTCATGAGCTGCCCAGAAGCCTCGACCAAAAGGGGTATCACCTCAGCTATCTGCTGATCATCAGACCAAAGGGCACCATCGGCCTCTATCATGGGCTCGAGAGCATGACCCGAAGGCTTGGGAACCCAAAGCGAAAAGAACTGTACAAAGAAGGGGTGCATCTCCATTTCGAATTGACTGAAGCTTGCAAAGATTCCCAGCCGAAAGGCCGGATTGATAGTCCATCTCTCCCAATGGGAATACCGGTTTTTTGGCTTGATTATCAAAGGCTCATCGACAGGGGTATGCAGCGAACGAATATCAATGAAGTGCTCAAATGCTCCCCGTTGTATAGCCTCTTGCAAATACTGGGGGAAGCCTCCAAAGAAAAGATCGAATTCTTCCTGGTCTCTAAAATCAAGCAAACCCGCAGTCTGATTGCACAAGTCAAGTTTATTCTTGTAACTTGGTTTTTTACCAGCAAGAAAGTTATAGACTACCATCAGTTCCTCGACAGAAAAACCCTCAATCTCCTCAGCGAGGGCTTTGCCTTTCAGAGACAAGGCCCTCGTAGGCTTCTTCGTTGAGGCCAATGTACTTTTCTGCTCCATTTTCTTGCTACTTTTTGCCATACATTACCCCAACAACATTTCAATGTCTTTTTCGGACAAGGACTTTACTGCACTCGAATCGGAGGTGAGCAAGGAAGCAACGAGGTTTGCCTTCCGCTGCTGCAAGTCCAATATCTTTTACTCGATCGTATCCTTGGCTATGAGGCGATAGCAGAATACAGGATTTTCCTGGCCTATCCTGTGCGTCCTGTCGATAGCCTGATTCTCGGCAGAGCGGTTCCACCAGGGATCGACGATGAAGACATAGTCTGCTGCTGTCAGGTTAAGCCCGACCCCACCCGTCTTTAGCGTCATGACGAACGCTCCGATGGAAGGATCATTCTGGAACCGCTGTACAAGGCTTTGCCTGTCCCCTGTCGCACCTGTCATGATAAGATGCCCGATACCCAGCTCCTCGAGGTCCTCTCCGATGAGTTCCACCGTGGCAAGGAAGTTGGTGAATATGAGGCACTTGTGGCCTTCGGCTGTGATAGAGGCGACCACTTCCCTGAGATATTTTCGTTTGGCCGAGATGCCGTTGAACTCACCATCAGCTTCGGGAACGGAAGCCAGTCGCCTCAATTCCGTGAGGGCTTGCAAGATCATGAAGGTGTTCTTTCCCACCCCACCTTGGCCGACAGCCATCGTCACCTTTGCCTTGAGCTCTTCACGCCTCCGGTTGTAGATGGCCAGATGCTTCTCGTCCAATTCTACATAGGAAACCTGTTCGGTCTTGGGA
>CAZGOK010000063.1:0-9543 GCA_964527665.1 uncultured Sphaerochaeta sp. | reverse complement strand
GTCAGCAAGCGTGCAAAGGCTATCCTGGAGAGTGAGGGCATCAAGGTTGTCCTAGGGGCCTCCACAACCAACGTCCAGATGGACGGCGATGGGGCGATAGAGCTCACCTACATCCAGGGGGGCAACGAAAAGAAGGTAAGCGGCAGCCACCTCCTGGTGGGTGTGGGCAGGGTTCCCAACTCTGACAAGCTTGACCTTGAAAAAGCCGGTGTCCACACCGATGATAGGGGCTACATCGAAGTCGATGACCAATGCAGGACCAACGTCCCCCATATCTTTGCCCTGGGGGATGTGAATGGCAGGGGATCCTTCACCCACACATCGGTACATGATGGACAGGTCTTCCTCTCCGCCCTCGAGGGTGGGAAGCGTACGATATCCGACAGGATTCCCATCTACTGTCTCTATATGGACCCTCCCCTTGCACGCGTAGGGCTCTCCGAGCATCAGGCACGAAAGGAAGGCAAGCCCTTCCTTGTCGCAAAGATGCAGATGAGTGCCATCAGCCGGGCCAAGGAGAAAGGCGAGACCAAGGGCTTCATCAAGGTCCTGGTAAGTAAGGAGGATGACACCATCCTCGGAGCTTCGGTCTTTGGAGTCGGAGGGGATGAGATCATCGGGATGTTCGCCCTGGCAATGGAGGCCAAGCTTGGCTACCAGCACCTACAGAACACCGTCTTGCCCCACCCGACAGTCGCAGAGTTGATACCGTTCATGTTCAGCAACCTTTCCGAAGGGAAGGACGCTTAACAATATACAAATACACTACCGTGGTTCGTCGTATGATGGCGAGCCACCACAGTACGGAGGTACATATGAAAAAGATAGTGATACAGGGATTTTCCCTTATAGTCATCCTAACCCTAGTGGCGTTCCCCCTTTTTGCAGGCGGAAGCTCCGAAAAGGGAGGAAAGGCAGAAATCACCGTAGGTTCCAAGATAGACACCGAAGGTGCCTTGCTTGGAAGAATGATAGTCCTGATGCTTGAAGACGGTGGCTTCAAGGTGGTCGACAAGACAGGGACCGGGACCTCTCCTATCGTGCGATCGGCAATCCTTGCAGGAGAGATCGACATCTATCCTGAGTACACTGGAAGCGGTTATTACTTCTTCCCTGACAAGACAGATATCGAACTGTGGAAGGATCTGCAGAAAGGGTATAACAAGATAGCCGAGCTTGACCTGGCAGCGAACAACATCGTTTGGCTTGCCCCCTCTCCTGCCAACAATACCTGGGCGATAGCAGTGCGCAACGACCTTGCCAAATCAGCATCGCTTGAGACGTTGGAAGACCTTGCCGCCTATCTCAACAAGGGTGGGAAGTTCAAGATCGCAGCGAGTGAAGAGTTCGTCTCCGACGAACCCGCCCTGCCCAGCTTTGAGAAGGGATACGGCTTCAAGCTGCGCAAGGAGCAGATGTTGGTATTTGCAGGAGGCAACACCACCCTCACAGAACAGGCCGCAGGATCGGGTCAGGAAGGGGTGAATGCCGCCATGGCCTATGGAACCGACGGACAACTCGCCGCCGTAGGCTTGAAGGTCCTCACCGATACCAAGCAGATACAGCCGGTCTATGCCCCTACTCCGAATATCAGAGGCGAGGTACTGCAGAAGAATCCTGAGATCAGGACCATCCTGGATCCTGTATTCAAGAGCCTTGACCTTGAGACACTGCAGACTCTGAACAGCCGCATTCAAGTTGAGGGCCAGTCTGCAAGGAATGTAGCCCAGACGTATCTGAAGGAGAAGGGTTTCCTGAAGTAGGGTTTAGGAATACAAGAGAACCAACAAGAGAAAAAGCATTGCACTGCCGGAAAGAGGGAAGCCTTTTTCCGGCAGTGCTTTTGTATGCATTACGGCCTTAATTCCCTGTGCAACAATACACCATCATCATCTGCAATCATCACAACTATAGAATGTACTATGTGACACCGTTGAGAATCGCTACCAAGGGCCATATTTTCGGTTGCTCTTTGCAGCCTCCCCTCCTACACTGTATGAAACATCCCCCTTTGGAGGCACATACCTATGGATACAGCATATGTTGATTCCCAACTCGCCAGACTTGAAGCCTTGCAGGGCACTGACGCTGCCATCTTCAGCCTTGCAGTCCATGCCTTCATCGAAGGGATGCTCCGTGAACGCTATGACCTCACCACCATGGAAATCGGGTTCAACGACCTGGTCTATAGGTTTCTTCTAGAGTGCAAGGAAGAGGATCCAGGCTATATTCCTGAATTTCCCATCCTCACACAGTTGAAGCACACCCATATGGAGACCAATGAGGTTCGCCACAGGTTCTCAGCATCTGATGCCTCCACAGCACAGGTGGCTACCCTAGAACTGGAATGCTTTTGCAAGCTGGCCCGCCTTGGAGGAGAGGCGCGGCTTGCCAAGATACGAACCTATCTCTCCAGTTGGGATATGAGGGTCTCTTTGGGCTCCCTAGCAATGGAATATGAGCGGATGCAGCATCTCTATGCCTACGAAAAGGAGCATAATGTCCAACTTGCCCAGCAAGTCACCACCCTTTCAGAGGAGAAGCAGAGGTTGTGGGAGCTGAACACCCGCCTGAAGAACAATGACATTGAACTGGCCAAACTCGAAGGATCCAATGCAGCTCACACCAAGAAGATCGACCGCCTGCGCAAGGAGCGCTTTGAGACCCAGCAACAGGTCAGGACCTTGCAAGAGAAGATCCAATCTCTAGGCAAGGCCAAAGAGTACATGGATGCAATGAGGCGCATGACCGTCTTCACCAGGACACGCGGCTCGTACGAGAAGCTTATGCTGCGCCTCACCAGCGAACAATCATCAGTACTGGACAAGATACATCTGGACGGGGATTTCCTCATCAAGGGAAGTGCCGGGACCGGAAAATCCCTGGTCCTGATCAAGGCGATGGAAAAAGCGTTGCACGCTTCTTCCGGGGCAACCATTGCTCCAAAAGTTGCCCTGCTTACCTTTACCAACACCTTGGTCAAGTTCAACCGATATATGGTTTCCATACTCGCAGAGGGAGAAGAGCGGCCACTGGTCTCCACCGTCGATGCCTTCCTGCTTGAAAGACTCCAGGAATTCTTTCCCGACGTTCGGCCAAGCACAGAAATCCTTGCAGAGCTCTGCAAGGAGCATGCCTTTGAAGGGATGAGCGCAGAGCAGCTTGCCAAAGAGATAGACTCTTTCCTGTTCAAGCAGGATATCTCCTACTTCGAGTACATAGTTGACATGATACCGAGAAATGGGATGAGAAAGCCCTTGAAGCAGTCACAAAGGGCTAAGGTCTGGGTTGTCCGCGATGCTGTCATCCACGAGATGGAGAGCCTTGGGGTCTTGTGCTTCTCCTATATTCCCATCCTCCTGAAAAGCCTTCTGGTGGACGAAGGGGCGATAGGGGTGCTGTATGACCAGCTGTTCATCGATGAGGCGCAGGATCTGGGAACAGCGACCTTGCGAGTTCTGAAACTGCTCAGCAAGGGGTGTGTGATCCTCTGTGGTGATGACAAGCAGTCCATCTACCAGGTCGGATCCTCCTTTGCCCGATCGGGCCTGGATGTGGTGGGTAGGTCCAAGGTTCTGAGGACAAACTTCCGCAACTCCGTTCAGATCCACAGCTTCGCCCAGGCCTTCAAGGCAAAAGGGGAGGAGGGGACCACCCGCACAGAGGCCCTCGCATTCCGTGACGGGCCCATGCCCGAGCTGTTCCGCTTCACCAACAAGAAAAGCCTTATGAAGGGGCTTACTGACCGGGTCACCTTCTTCTGCTCGCTGTTGGAGTATGAAAAGGAGAACATCTGCATCCTTACTCCATCAAAGCAGGATTTTCCACTTATACGCACTACGTTGGAACAAGCTGGCCATACAGTTTCGGAGGTCATGGACAAGGAATTCTCCTTTGAGGAGGGAGGATCCATTCGGATGAGCACCCTGCACTCGGCAAAGGGACTGGACTTCCCGGTGGTCCTACTCTGCCTTGGAGGGAAGATCAAGGCCCGCAGCCAGTATGACACCAAGGCCAACGAACAGCTTGTGAGAAACCTGATTTACGTCTCCCTTACCCGAGCTTTGGACCATCTAGACCTGTTCATCCCTGAAGGGACGACAAACGAGGTCTATCAGGATCTGATAGAGTGCTTTGCAGAGATACATAGTGAGTAGTTTCAGTTACAGAGCGGTCCATCCCCCATCGACGAGCAGGAGCGTGCCTGTGACCATGTCCGAACTGTCACTTCCAAGATAGAGCACAGCGGAGGCGACATCCTCGATGGTGGCAACCCTGCCACGGGGTATCTTTGCAAGCACCTCTGCAAGGAAGGCAGGATCATCAAGTCTTTCGGCGGTGCCCGGGGTGCGGATGAAGGTGGGACCGACTGCATTGACGGTAACCCCTCGCCCTGACCATTCGACGGCAAGCGTCTTGGTCAGCATATTCACCCCGCCTTTGGAGGCGCAGTAGACCGCTTCTTCAGGTATGGCAACAACAGAGGCCTGGCTGCTGATATTGATGATTCTTCCCCTGCCCCGCTTGAGCATCTGTTTCCCTACAGCCTGACAGCAGAAGAAGGTGCCCTTGAGGTTGAGGTCCATCATCCAATCCCAATCCTGTTCGGTGATCTTCTCTGCAGGGATGGGGTTTCCCATGCCTGCATTATTCACCAGGATATCAATGCCGCCCATCTTCTGCCCAACAGCATCTATACAGGCATAGATGGAAGAGACGCTTCTGAGGTCAAGGCTGAAGGGCTCACAAACTCCCCCTTCATCCCTGATTTCTTTTGCCAGGCTCTCCAGGAGGGCCATATCCCGTGAGGCGATGGCTACCCGGGCCCCTTCGCGGGCAAAGATCTTTGCCATTCCCAGGCCAAGGCCTTTGCTCGCTCCGGTGATAAGGGCCACCTTCCCCTCAAGATCCGATCCAAATTTCTTAGGCATATGAGCCTCCTCGTATGGTTCTACACTACGCGAGGAAGCTCATGCGGTCAAGTTTGGAGCCCTAGAGGTACCCCTCTATCCTCTGCAATGCGACCTCGACAATCTTTTTCTTATCGCTGGTGAGCCTGTCAAAAGGTTTCTTACAGGGTCCTATCTCAAGGCCTTGCAGCTCCATGCAGTACTTGGTTGCAGAGAAGATCCCCTGCTGGACCAGTGTCTCGATAAAATCATTAGCCTTGTGCTGCAGAGCCTGGGCCTTAGGCATATCCCCTGCCAGAAACGAAGTGCGGATTGCACGGTAGAGCTTAGGGCATACATTGACCGTCGTCCCGATGGTCGCAGTCGCCCCCGCAGCCATGCTGTAGAGCCAGATCTCATCAAAGCCATTGTAGAGGGTCTTTTCTGGAAAGGCCTGGGAGAGCCTTTCCAGATCATAGAGATTGATGGATGTATGCTTTATCCCTACAATCTTGGGGTTATGCATCAGGGGGTTCTTCTTTGAAAAGGAGATGCCGGTAAACTGGGGGATATTATATACAATGACCCCAAGGTCCACAGCATCAGCAACATCCTCATAGTAGTGCTGTATCTCGCTTTCACTGTAGTGATAGTAGATGGGGGGAATCAAAGAAACCGCCTGAGCCCCACTTTTCTGGGCGTGCAAGGAGAGCTTGATCGCTTCATTTGTGCTCAAGGAGCCTGTATGGACGATAAAGGGGACCTTACCGGAGACCTCTTGAGCAAGCGTATCCACTATAGCCATGCGCTCAGAGGTGTCCAGCAACAACCCTTCACCTGAAGAGCCGCAACAGTAAAACCCCTCAACACCATGGGCCATTTCATGACGGACCAATGCCTTGAGGGCAGGCAGGTTCAAAGCCCCGCTCTCATGCATCGGGGTGATGAGGGCAGAGAAAATCTCCGCTTTCTTGGGTGTTGAGACTACCATGCAGTCCATCCTCCATCGACAACAAGGTTGGAACCTGTCATATATCTGGAAGCGTCAGAAGCAAGGAAAATCATCGAGCCGTTGAATTCATCAGCCTGAGCCATACGTCCCATGGGCATACGTGCATGATAGTTTGCATGGAAGCGCTCATCCTGGGTCTCTCTCCAAACTCCTGAAGGGGTAAAGGTATTTACACGGATACCCTTCTTAGCCCAATAGGTAGCGCAGTATCTTGTAAGGTTATAGATTCCAGACTTGGCTGCACTATAGGCAACTGGCTTGATGAAGGGGACTCCTGTAAGCTCTTCCTTATAGGCATAAATATCCTGGACTGGGCTTACCATCCCATAGATGGAGCCGATGTTGATGATAGAACCCTCTTTTTTTGCTGCAACAAGGCGTGCACCCACAGCTTGGGTCATGAGGAACGTCCCAGTAAGGTTGGTTTCCACCACTTCACGAAACACATCTTCAGGGAAATCTTCAAAAGGGCCGGAAACTTCAGGGGGAGCGCTGGGTTGGGTATCGATGCCAGCATTATTGATAAGGACATCAGCGACACCCCACTTCTTCTCCACTAGGTCAAGGGCACTGTTGATGGAGGCCTTTTTGGTGATATCAACTGAAAACAAACCAATCCTATCGCTTGCCACAAGATCCTTGCCCAAAACCTTCTCAGCCTTTTGTGCTGTGACGCTGCGTGACATCACAGCAACACGAGAACCTCGCTTGTAAAACTCTTTGACGAACTCTGCGCCAATCTGGCCGAGGCCACCGGTTATGACAACAATCTTTTCTGAAACATCAAACAACTCATCTTTCATGTATATATCCTTACGTGTAAATATTTTTTCTGTCTATCATGCATGCAGCAGCATACTCGGCAACCAGGTTACCAGCTGAGGAATATATGTACACATTGCCAACACAATGATAAGAGGCACCAAGAATGGCAAAATTCCCTTATACAATCGGTTCAAGGGAACATCACCGACATCACTGACAATGAATAGACAGACCCCAAAAGGAGGTGTAACCTGCCCTATCATGAGATTGAGAACCATTACGACACCGAAGTGTACCAGATCTATTCCAAGGACTTTTACAATGGGAAGCAGGACAGGAAGCATCAGCGTCAGAATTGCCCCTGGCTCCATGAACATTCCCAAAACCAACAACAGCACATTGATCACCATCAAGATCAGGTATGGGTTGTCACTGATACCTAAGATATAATTGGCTATTTGCTGGGAAACCCCTTCCTTGATCAGTACATACGAAAACAACATGGAAGTACCGATGATAAACAGGGTATTTGCAGAAGTGATGGCTGATTCCAACAAGCACTCCTTGAATGTCTTCCAATCGAGGGTACGATAGACAAATACTGCAATTGCCAATGCATATGCTACGGCAACGCTTGATGCCTCAGTTGGGGTGAACCAACCCAGTACAAACCCACTGAGAATTATCAAAGGGGTGATGATAGAGAGGATTGATTGCAAAAACTGAGTCCACAACAGCCTCAGGCTAAAGGGAAAACGAGGGTATTTTCTTTTTATCGCATAGATAAAGACAAGGACCATCAAAGCCACTGCCATGAGGAGTCCAGGGATGACACCGCCCATGAATAGCTGTGAAACACTGACGCTCGCAACGGACCCATAAATGATCAGGGGAATGCTGGGAGGAAAAACAGGGCCTATGACGGTCGATGCCGCTGTTACAGATGCAGAAAAATCCCTGTCATAGCCATTTGTAGTCATGGCTTCCATCTCGATGGTACCAAGCCCTCCTGCATCAGCGGCGGCACTGCCAGACATTCCTGCGAAGATAAGGCTCGCAACAATGTTTGCATGGCCGAGCCCTCCAGGTATCCAACCCACAAGGCGTTTTGCAAAGTCAAAAATCTTTTCGGTGATCTTGCCCGCATTCATCAGATTCCCTGCAAGAATGAACAAAGGGATAGCTATAAGGAGGAAGGAATCAATCCCACTCACCATTTTCTGGCCAATGACCATTATGGGATATCCCAAGTTGATACAGCCAAGTACTGCGCTAGCCCCTATGGAGATGCTGATAGGCGCCCCAATGAGCAACAATATGATAAAGCTCCCAAAAAATAAGATCATGTGGTCTCCTTCGCCATTTTGTTGGACATAGCGAGTGTGCGTTCGATCATGTCATAGACCGACTTGATCGCAAGGAAAGCTCCGGAAATAGCCAAGGGCAGATATTGCCAGACCTTGGCAAATTTAGGCATGGAAGAGAAGAATTCGGTACTGACAAAGGGATATAGGCCGATAAAGGCTGCTATCATACTTATTCCAAGGCACATTGCTGCAATCTTATGTACAAACCAAAGCCCATCCTTGACTTTCCCTTTTGTACGGAGATAGAAAATATCCAGCGTAATAAGCCTTCCCTGATGATCAAGTACTATGATGCCAAGAAACGCCATCCACAAGAACATGAATCCTGCCATTTCTGTCATGCCGCGGAATGATTTGTTCAGGATGTTCCTTAGGAACAGCTCATTGAGCATCAACAGGACGATACCTGCAACCAAACACATCAGGACAACAGAGACAAAAGATACAAAGGCGTCCAGGAGTTTTTTAACGAGTTTCATATTTGTAAAATCCTTTCAAAGGGACAACTAGGCAAACAACATGGAAACGGGATGGCGAACCATCCCGCTACCGTTCAGTCCTAGTTATTTTGCAAGAATTGCATCCACAATGGCTTGGTTGTACCATTTCTCGGAAGCATACTGCTTGTAATACTGTGCGCCACCAAGCTTATTCTTGAAGCTCTGCACATCTGGGTTTTCATTGAACTTGATCCCTGCTTTCTTCAGGACTTCTGTTGCTGAGATATTATCCTCTTCGATAGTGTCGAACGAATATTTCGCTGCAACGATAGCCTGTTCCTTGAGGATTTTCTGTTGGTCACTGCTCAATTTGTTCCATGACTTTTCATTCATAGCCATTGTGCATCCCATCCACATGTAGTTGATGAAGCTGTAATGCTTGATATCATCATAGGTAGCATTTGCTACAAGGTGGTAGGTCGCATTGTCCTGGGCCTCTGCAGTACCGTTAGCCAGGGCTATTGCTAGCTCGTTGAGTGAAAGGGCAACCGGTGTTGCACCAAGGGCACTCCAGACATCAAGGTACATCTTGCTGGTCGGGACACGAATCTTCAGGCCCTTAACATCATCCACAGAATTAACAGGTCTTTTGGTGGTTGCCACATGGCGCATGCCGTTATCTCCTTCAGAGAGGTAGACAAGGCCAACAGAAGGCATGTCAGCGAAAATCTGTTCGCCAATGTCGCTGTTTACGATCTCATACGCACTGTGTGCATCCTTAAACAAGAAGGGCAGGTCAAGAAGTTTGGCATTGTCGTAGAAGCTGGTAAAACCAGAAGTACCGGCAAAAATGATGTCGATGGTACCCATTCTTGTTGACTGCAAAGCCTCAGCATCGTTTCCGAGCTCTCCCGAGTGGTTGGCCGTAATCTTGATGGTCCCATTAGATGCCTTTTCAACCAATTCCTTATATTTCAGAATGGTCTTGGTAGGAACCGAGTTGACGTTTCCAGGAGAGTAGATGGTCAGGGAGACAGCCTTGTCCCCTGCGGTGGCCTTTTCAGGAGAG
This sequence comes from uncultured Sphaerochaeta sp., assembly GCA_964527665.1. Taxonomy (GTDB): domain Bacteria; phylum Spirochaetota; class Spirochaetia; order Sphaerochaetales; family Sphaerochaetaceae; genus Sphaerochaeta. Next base: position 1 of record CAZGOK010000063.1, on the reverse strand, counting down.
C
>CAZGOK010000062.1:8222-9621 GCA_964527665.1 uncultured Sphaerochaeta sp. | reverse complement strand
AAGGAAAGGGAACACAGTAAAACTGGATATGAAGTCTCCCAACAACCAATGGAGGTAACATTGGTCGTATGAGAGGCCTACAATACCATTGTATCTACAGAAGCTCTGTATGAACGGGAGTCTCGAACTTCCAGACCTTTGGTAAGGTTCGCACCTTCCCTGTCACTGAAATTTCCTGGCTCCAGAGGATATCCTCTGAAGATTTCCCGATCATGATCTCAAAGGAGCCGGGCTCCACGATCCTATTCTCACCATCTGCAATGAAAGAGAGCATTTCAGCACTAAGGTCAAAGATTACCCTACATGTTTTACCAGGAGGTAAGGAGACCCGTGCAAAGCCTTTCAACTCCTTCACCGGTCTGACTATCGAGGCAAACACGTCATGCACATACAGCTGCACTATCTCATCACCTGCGACCAAGCCTGTATTGGTGATGGACACCGAGACCTTGGCTTTCCCCTCTGGGGTTATCTTTTCCTTATCCACAGTGAAGCCAGAATAGGTGAAATTGGTATAGCTCAGCCCATGTCCGAAGGGGTATACGAAACCGAACTCCTTTTGCCTTGGAAGACCTTTTGCTTTTGGGGTATGGTTGTAGGCGTAGGGCATGGCCCCTGCACTCAAAGGGAAGGAAAGGGGGGTCTTCCCACTTGGGTTTGCATCGCCAAACAATACCTTGGCTATGGCCTCTCCACCTCCTTCTCCTGGCAGCCATGCAGAGAGGATGGCAGAGGCATCTTCATTGGCAGTCCCAAGGTCATAAGGGCGCCCGCTCACCAGAACCAGAACCAATGGCTTTCCTGTCTTTAGGATGGCATCGAGAAGCTGACCCTGCACTCCTGGAAGGACAAGGGAGGAGACATCTGATCCCTCTCCGACAGTCCCCTGTTGGAAAAGCCCTACCATATCCCCTACTGCCAGTATTACAGCGTCAGCCTTTTTGGCTACAGCAACAGCCTTTTGGATGCGGCTGGTATTCTCACTAAGGCTGTGCCCCTTCGAAGTATCGCCCAAGCCGACATCCCCAGGGAAGAAGATAGCCTGTTCAACCTTGGACTCATATAGCATGCATCCCGGTTCAAAAAGGACCTCTAGTGCTGGATAGGCGTCCTCGATCGCAGCTTTGATGGTCTTGGCTTTTTTAGGAATGGTAGACATCCCCCCCTTGGAACCCTGCAGATGGATAGGTGCCGAATAGCCGTTATACATTGCATAGGGATGGTCGGCAAGGGGCCCAATGACCGCTATGCTCCCGCTAGGAGAAAGGGGAAGAAGCCCGTCATTCTTGAGGAGCACCAAAGACTTTGTTGCTGCCTCAAGGGCTAGGTCATGGTTTTTCTGGCTATTGAGCTCAATTGAGCCAATATCGATGTAAGGATTATCAAAAAGACCCTGCCG
>CAZGOK010000062.1:0-8122 GCA_964527665.1 uncultured Sphaerochaeta sp. | reverse complement strand
CCTATACGCTTCATCAGGGCACTATCCCATGTTGAAGCACTGTTGAGGCTTGAGGGAAAAATGGTGGCACCCGCTACCATCGCCCCTGTCAGGCACTCCTCGTGCAGCATAGCTGGGATGCCTAGGCGTGTAGAATTGATCAGATACTTCTGAATCTCATTGATACCTTTTGCCACTGACTTCGGCTCTTTTGCCTGTGTTCCAAAAGGGCGGGTCAGCTGGCCAATTCCCAGGCCAAGGACCGTCTTTCTATCCTGAGGGGGTCGATCTTTGGAAAAGGCTGTCTCCTTGACTGCAAAGCTTCCATCTTCCTCTATTTCCAACCAGACAGAACAAAGCTGAGCCGCTTTCTCTTCCAGCGTCATTTTTTTGACAAGTTCCAAAGCCTGTTCTAGCATACAACCAACTCCTTTTCCTAACAAAGTACCACTATTTTGAGATCCGGAATGCTTTACAAGCTCAGCTATTCCTTGAGTGCCCCAAGGGAAACGCCTGCAATGATGTATTTGGAAAGCATGAAATACACAACGAACAACGGCAATACGGTAAGAGCCAATCCCAGATAGACCGACCCGTACTCAGTCTTGTAGATATCCCCTCTGAGGAGGCTGACCATTATGGGCATGGTGTACTTATCCTTGTCAGTCAGCAAAATCAAGGGGAGAAACAAGTTGTTCCAACTGAACACAAAGGTAAAGATTGCCTGGGTGGCAACCGCCGGCTTCATGATAGGCAGGACAATGGTATTGAATGTATAAAGTTCCCCTGCCCCATCTATCCTTGCCGAATGTACTATATCAAGCGACAGGTTGCCTACAAGGTACTGACGCATAAAAAAGACCATTGCAGGAGAAGCTATTGCAGGCAAAATGAGGGGAATGAAGTTATTTGTCAGATGTATCTGATACATGAACTTATAGAATCCGATACTTGATACCTGCGCAGGTATCATCAGGACCGCCATGATGAAGGTAAAGAAGGGTTGACGCATTTTCCAGCTGTATACGACCAGAGCATATGCGGTCAACGAGGAGAAATATACAGCGCACAAGGTTGCCCCTGTCGAGATAATCATGGAATTGAAGAATCCAGTTGAAGCATTGAAGCTTTTTCCTGATAGGATCTTAAAATTGCTCAACAAATATTTTGAAGGGAAAAGGCCAATGGAATTCTGTTGGATCTCAAAGGTCCCTCTGGTTGCATTCATAAACATGATCCAGAAAGGGAAAATGCTGAGGATAGCCAGCAAAATGCAGACAACGTATATAACCGTTTTGCGTATGGTCCGTGAAACCTTTTGGCTTTTGTTCATAGATTTCCCTCCTTCTTTGCGGCTTTTTCCAAGGCGCGAATCTTTTTTCTCAGCTGTATCTCGTCCCTATCCCGTAGCAGGAAAAAGAGGAAGGAAGAGAGCACCACAATGATAAGGAACATGATGAGGCTGGCGGCCGCGGCCCGGTTATAGAGATAGCTACCGCTGAATGCCTGATTGTAAATAAATACGCTGGTAGTGAGGGTTGCGCTATCAGGGCCTCCCAAGAGAAACAGCCTAGGGATATCAAACATCTGCAAGCCTCCGATCATGCTGGTCACCAAAGTGTAGAGCATGATGGTCCTCAACCTGGGAAGGGTGATGCGGAAGAAGATCTGTGTCGCTGTCGCTCCGTCGATCTCAGCTGCTTCAAAAAGGGTCGGGTTGATCCCGAGCACCCCGGCGATTAGTACGATCATAGTATTGCCGTACCACATCCAGAACTGGATAAATGCGACAACCCCTCGCGCTGCCCATTTCTTCAGATGGAAATTCAGAGGGACATCAGTAAAGCCAAGTCGCATCAAAAGGTCATTGACCGGCCCCTTGGGATAGCCAAAAAGGCTATAGAACAGGATTGCAATTGAGGCTGCTGTTATGATGTTCGGCATGTATATCAGGACCTTGAACATTCCCTGCCCTTTCACGTGGAAACTGCTGTTGGTAAACCAGGCGGTAAGCAGTAGGGCCAGACTAATCTGGGGGATGAAGTTCATGAACCAGATCAGAAAGGTATTGGAGAGTGATTTTCTGAAGGTTGGGTTTTTCAGGATCAGTTGAAAGTTCTGAAAAGGTTCGTCAAGAATATGGATTGAAGTCTTCATCAGGCCCCTAAGGTCGGTAAACCCGATTACAGTCGTATATATCAAGGGATACAGCGAAAAAATAAGAAACGTCAGTACAAACGGTATGGAAAAGATATACCCGTATTTTGCATAACTGATGCCTTTGTGCCTCATGGGTGTCCACCTCCAATACAATATGGGTATTAAACAGGAACCGGGGTCTAAACCCCGGTTCCCTGAAACATTTACAGAGAAGCAATATCCAGGTTGTCGAGGACCTGCTGCTTGAATTCAGCAATGGCCTGTGCCTTTGTCTTGTTTCCTTCAGCATACTCACGTACCTGATCACGCCAGTACATATTGATGGACTCATCATATTGGTGCTTGTTCTTACCAGTAGCAAAAGCTCCTGCAGGAACAAATACGTCAAACATGTTCTGCCCACCTAGGAAGGGAAGTTTTCCATCGGACATTTTCATGACGGTACCGGAAGCTACTGTGTCTTTCGTCCCGCCAGGTCCATTGAGGGTTCCATTTGCCCAATAATACTGCAGACCGGTCTTGGAACTATCAAGGGTTATCCACTCGATAAGCGTACCAACAGCACCCTTGTGCTTGCTGTTTGCATTTGCAAGCACCCACGTTCCACCCCAGAAGAAGCCCACAGGAGGTTCACACACGGCCCAATCGCCATAGGTGCCTTCGCCAGGAGCTGATCCGCCGGAGTTTCCAGCCATGACATAGTTGATAAGCCATGCAGGGCCGAAGAAACCGAAGACCTTTTTGGGGTTGGCGTCTTTCATGTCAGCGAACCATGCATCAGTCCAGTCCCTGGTATCATTGTGATAACCGTTCTTCTTCAGCAAGAGAGCCTGATCGAGGAAAGCCTCACGAGTGGGGTCGATATACAATTTGCCATCGACTATCCAGCCCTTTTCAGAACTACCTTCGATTGCATGCCAGATATCTCCGTCGCCAGAGACAATACCAAAGCCTTTCGCCTTCAAATCTGCGGCGGCCTTGTAGAACTTATCCCAACCCGGCCCGATTTTTGTCTTGATGACAGCAGGATCGTCAGTGCCCCAAACTGTTTTGGCAATGGATCTGCGATAGATGAATGCACCACCAGTCGCCTGATAGCCCAAACCGACCAGCTGGCCTTTGCTGTTTGTCCCGATGTCCACTGTATACTGTGCGATATCGGCTGTTTTCAGGAGCTTGTCAACATCTATGCCCAAGTCCTTGTAAGGGGCTGCATACGGTGCGGCATCGCCTTGAGTGTATTTCAAGACAAAGGCAGACTCCGCGCAGAAGATATCAGGGGCATTGGCAGCATTGCCCATCAGAGCCTGGTCCAGCGCAGGCTGGTATGCCCCGTCTGTGGTTGCAATGATGGTGCTCTTGATCTCATAATCGAATTCAGGGTGAAGGACCTTATACCTTTCAAGCATTTGGGGTACTTCATCTGTGAAGCTCCAAAGGTTAATGACTTTCGAACCCTCTTGAACCGCTTCTTTGGTTCCGGCAGCGAACAGAGACAAACTGATGCCAATGATCAGCATACTGAATACCAAAATTCTCAAACTTCGTTTCATATCGAATCCTCCTTATTGCATATGCCTATGGGCATAGGAATACTTTTTTGCCTGACACTCCAGTATACATACCTAGAGCGTCCCTATTCTTACTCCTGCCATAAATCATACTTCCCTTTTAGGCAGCACATCAGTAGTCATATGCCTAGACTTACCCTAGGACATTTGTCCTAGGGAAGATTTCAATGAATTTCTTGTAAAAAAAGGAATTAGCCTTTGCATTTGCAATTCCTTGAAGATCATAACCTACTATCTGAAGTGGCAGAGAGCTAGCGGTTTTTTATAAACTCTGACTGGACCCATTTTACAGCAAATTTTCTTAGGGCTCCGGCATCGGGGATGGAGAGTTTCTGGCGAATGTTATCCCGGTACGCATTAATGGTCTTGGCTGAAAGATTCAGGACCTCTGCTATCTCAGAGACTCCGAAGCCCTGACCTATCATACGGAAGACCTGCATCTCCCTCACACTAAGCTGTGAAATGAGGTCGGCTTCAGGTTTTTTGGTGTCCCACAAAGTGTATGAGTCGATAAGGCGCTCTTGCATGGCATTTGAGAGATAAATTTTTCCACTCAATACGGTTTCGATAGCGCTCATCAGCGTTTCAGTAGCCTCTTGTTTCATGACATACCCACGTGCCCCCGCCTGAAGGGCCTTGGTTGCATAGATGATCTCGTCATACATGGAGACTACAAGCTGATAGATTTCAGGGTTCGCACTGTGTATGGTCTTCACCAGTTCCAATCCATTTTCATGGTGAAGTGAGATATCTACCAGGAGAAGTTTTGGAGGTTTGACCTCAACTAGCTGTAGAGCTTCTGCAATACTACTCGCTTCCCCTATGACTTTATACCGTTCATTGGTCTCTATGACATTCACCAAGCCCTGGCGGAATATGGGATGGTCATCGACAACTATCAGCTCAACTCTTCTACTCATCTGCTCTGCTCCTGATACGTACCAGTACGGCTGTTCCCTTCCTGGATGAATCAATAATCAACTCAGCCTGTGCCATGCTGGCACGACTATGCATGATACGCAGGCCCAAGCCACCCTCCCTAATCTTTTTGGGAAGGCCGATTCCGTCATCAAGTACCGAGGCCACCTTATAACAAATTCCATCAGAGCCTACTTCATGCACCAAGGCTATATTGATATGTTGTGCCCTAGAATGCCTGATGGCGTTGTTAAGGGCCTCCTGGATGATATGAAAAATATGGAGTGCAGCACGGGCATCTTCGATTACGAAATTAGGTTCTGCACGGACATTCACCTCAACCTTGGACCTTCGCAACGTATCCCCTACCAAGGCCTCGATGCGTTGCACAAAGGTGTGGGCCTCCATTTCAAAAGGGAGCAACCCCCTGGAAATGGTCTTTATCTTGGATATCGACTCATTGAGCAATACGCTGATATTCTCAACGGTTCCGATGGGAATATGCTTGGTCTTGGTAAGCGAGGAGACAAGCAGGGATACCCCCAAAAGGTGCTGGCAGAGGTCATCATGCAAGTCTTGGCCAATACGCTCCATAGTCTGCGTGGAAATCTCCAATACTTCTTTTTCCAGTTCGCTTCTTCGTTTGATCTCCATGGAGAGTTCTTTGTTTGCAATGATGAGGTCTTTAGTCCGCAGCTCTATCTGTTCTGACAAGATCTCACCATGGAAGCGTATCTGATCCAAGAGTAAAATCCCCTTCAAGTTACTGGACACCTGTTCCTGCAGAATGTCATACAAGGCTGGAATTTCAATACCAATAGGGGCGATCAGATATCCCAACTGTTCGCTTTCAAATACAAGGGGCATGAGAATCCACTGTCCTTGTCTCCAAGTAGATTCAATGAAGGATGGAAGCAAACTTGCTCGTTTGAATTCCTGAGGGATTGCATTCACATCTTGGTTTTCTTCTGAGATGTCCATAAAGTAACGGACTTTCTTCTTGTCCCTGTTGAATACCGCCAGGTATCCTTGCTCAATCCCAAACATCTGCAAGCCTTTTTTGAGATTTTTGAACAGGGCACGGAGATCGAACACCCCTGTCAGGATGGCACTGACCCTACGTAGCGTTTCAAAAGAGGATTCTGCAGCAATCCGCTTTGTTGCTTGGTAACTTCCGACTTTTTCAGCTGTGAAAGCTCTTGCAGCGCCCATAAGGGTAACCAAGGCATGCTGGTCCGGAATTCCTAGACGCCTGCACTGGTGTTCAATATACGAAAGATATTCATACCATCGAGATATCGATCCATTTTCAGATCTTGTACTCTCTATTGCCCGGTTGAGCCCAATGATAAGCGAATCATACTCATTCTTGGCTACCAAGGTAGAAAGTTCCTTGATAGAATTCCGTTCTGCCTCACTGGCATAGGGAGGAATTTCCTGGATTTCGGTAGCATAGTAAAAGAGGGGTTTGCAACCACAAGACTCTCTGATGATGGGGTTACACTCCAAGGTAATATGTTCTTCCTCTCCTCCAAGCATCAAGCGCTCTAGGATGTCCACGCTCGAGGCCCCAAGCTCACTCATAGGTTGCTTGGCAGTTGTCAGGGGAGGTAGGGTATATAGGGACGATTCGATGTCATCGAATCCGATCAAAGCTACATCCTCAGGTACGCGGATTCTCCTTCTTCTAAGCTCTTCCAAGGCTCCATGGGCCATCCGGTCATTCAAACAGACAAGCGCATCAAAAGGCAAGGCGGTCTCACAAAGGGCTGCAACGCCCTGGATTCCTGAATCTTGGGTAAAGGCCCCAGAGAAGAGCAGACGCTGATCGAGGGGAATGCCGTACCTTTCCAGCACAGAATAGCACGTTCCCAATCTGCTGTTGGCCTCATCATGGCTTGCCGGTCCGCTGATCAGGGCAAAACGCTTCAGATTGTGCTCTTCAATAAGGTGCTGAAGCACTTGGGTCAGGGCCCGGTTGCCATCAACTATAACATCGGACATTCCAGGAATTCTCATCCCAATGGAGACCCTTGGCAGACCTGCAAAAGGGGCAAAGAATGCCTTCAGGTCCACGGTAGTCAGGAATGTCTCAAGCGCTGACGCTATTATGATCAGGCCATCAATGTTACCCTTGTTCGCCAGATGGTAGGCAAGATTTGAGGAGGCTTCCGATGCGATGGGAGAACCAAGACGGGAGCCCAAGAAGGAGATAGACCCAAAGCCCTTTTCTTGGGCACGTTGGGAAATGGCGTGCCAAACCGTCGATTGGTAGGCATCATCCAATGATGCGGTAAACACCCCTATGCATTTTTTCTTGGAAGTCATAGAATTCAATACTCCTTAGCAGTATCTTAAACCATCTACAGGTGATTGCAAGGATAGTTAAAAATGCAGCAGTAAGTTCCACACACATACACCAACTAGCTCATCCTTCCACATAGCCTACCCCTCATTTCTGGCAGGAAATACAGTCACTTTGCTGCTGTGTCTGATAGGCGTTGATGGGCCTCTGCAGGTAATATGCATCCTTATCTTCTCCATTGGATGAGGAAAGGACGGTGCCATACCTATCCAGAAGCACAAAGCCCGGTATCCAGAGCTTGGGGACATCGACCAGGTTCATGATGTTCGTCCTCTCTCTGAACTCGTACTTGATATAGGGAAAGGGATACTCGCCCTGGTTCATGAAGGAGAGCAGATCCTCATTTCCCTCGTCACGGACATGGCCTGCAAAGATGATCTCCACATTACCGTACATCTTCTTGAGCTGGGAATAGGTCTGTTTTAGCTCTTGGGCATACTCTGTACAATAGGGACACCAGTCTGCGGCATAGTAGATCAGGTAGTAGTCGGAAGCGACCTCTACCTGGTTTCCTGCCCTGTCAAAACAGGAGCCTTTGATTACTGAAGAAAAGAGCTCAGGCTCAGATGAAGGTTCTTCACTGCCCCTCGCTACAGTGCAGGAACCCAACAGGATAATCACAGACAACAGGGAAAGGAAAACAGTAAGGTTTCGTTTCATGAAAACACTCCATCGCAAACACAGTTTGTGATGGAGTATACCATATGGATTCAAAAAGATTCAGATAGATGCAATCTGTTCCCAGTCTTGATAAAAACTTAGCCAGCAGAGGTGATGCTCCCGTTGCTGGTTTTGATGCTCCCTATAAAGGCTTATACCAGACATTCATACTCTCTATGGTGCCTGAGATGTCGGTATTGTTCTTCAGCCTGCCACCATAGGTATAGCCAGCCTTTGAGAAGGTGATGTTCATCCCCTCGGAGATGGCACGGGCTATGGTGAAGGCTGTCTGGACTCCTCTCTCTTTTGCCTGGATCTCCAGGAAGCGCAACAGGTGCAAGGCGTAGCCGTTGCCCCTGTGCTCCTCATCAGTTGCAAAGTCGGTCATCTCAGAGTACAGGTGTCCTTCTGAGAGGTCACACTCAGCTGAGGCAAGGGCTACAATGACACCCTCTTTCTCCACCCCTGC
>CAZGOK010000061.1:0-9633 GCA_964527665.1 uncultured Sphaerochaeta sp. | reverse complement strand
AGCACCTGGCTGATGACAAGTTTCTTTCCAAACACAATGGAAGAGCCTGCACTGAGGCCCACAATAAAGACAGCCATCATGGTATAGGCGTGATGGATCGGAAGAATCGCATAAAAGACATCGGTGGAGAGGACCTCCATGTTTGCTTGTGACAGGTAGGCATCGGCGACAAGGTTGCTGTGGCTGAGCATGACACCCTTGGGAGTCCCTGTGGTCCCGCTGGTAAAGAGGATGGCTGCGGTATCAGATGCTTTGGCAGCTGTTCGCTTCTGCTCTTTCTTTTCCTGGGTATCCAGGATGAAAAGATGCTCGGTAGTCGGTTCCAGGCTGATTCGTCCGGCTATCCCCAACTTGTCCTCTTTGTCAAAATCCACCAAGCGTTCAAGGTCTGCAAACATGTATTTTACGTCTGCAAAAATCATGAGCTTTTCCATTTCCTTGTTGGTGAGGGTGTTGTCCAAAGGAACCACGATGGCACCCGCATCAAGGATGGCTAGATAGGCAATTGCCCATTCGGGGCTGTTCTTGCCAGTTACGGCAATCTTATCACCAGCCTTCACCCCTTTGGAGAGGATGTAGTTGGCCAGTCCCTTCACATAGGCTTGCACCTCTGTGTAGGTGAAGGACTCCTTCTTAGGCACAAATGCTGAAAAGCATCTGTTGTCGGGGTATCTCTTTACCGAGATGTCAAACATCTCTACAACAGTCGGCCATTCACCGGTAAAGTCCTTACCGCGAAAATCATCTAGAAAACCCCAAGGCTTCGGAGCAGTTCTTGTCTTTGCCATGCGCTTCACTCCTTAACAGCTATTTGCCGTCTTATCTCTATACTATAAGCATAAGTATTGTAATAAATCAAGGTTTTCATGACACAATTTCGCTTTACGTAATTGTGTAATGTGTATTATGTACTGTTTTTAGAGAACAATCTGATATCTTTGATCAACTGTTCCCAAGATAAAACTTAGTGTGTCGAATAGTACCATCCATACGCTTCTTCCCTGTGGCTCTAGCCGGAAAACGATATAAAAAACAAAACCCCGTGGAATGTCAGGTACTATCCGATCGGATTTACCCTGTGAGCTGGTTTCTGCTGCATAAAAAAAATTCATTTTCTTGCAAGAATAGGAAGTGCTTCTCCCTTGCGAACACCACCAAAATCACCCACTATGACAGCAGAGCGCAGGTACTTGCAGAGAGAACCTGATGACAGCCATCTAAACGAAAGGGGATGGGAAAAATTCTCCTTGATCAGGGCTGACAAGTTTTTATGGTTACAAAAACGGCCTTCACCCATACAGCAAAAGGTGGTAGCGCATGAAAGCGATGCTATATGAGAAAACCAAATCAGCGAAGAAACTGATCCTCTGTGATGTAAAGAAACCAATCCCCCGCAACAATGAAGTGCTGGTGCGCATCCATGCCTCATCCCTGAATGCTCTTGATTATCGATCTATGCACATGGGTATCGGCATACCCAAAAAAAGAATTTTTGGAGCCGATATAGTTGGTATGGTTGAAGAGTGTGGTTCACATGCAAGCACGTTCAAGCCAGGTGATACCGTCCTTGGGGATATCTCAGGCTGTGGCAGTGGTGGGTTCGCTGAATATGTCTCTGCCGCAGAGGATGTGCTGGTGGCAAAACCAGCAGAGATCTCCGATGAGACCGCTGTAGCACTGCCTGTAGCCGCAGTAACGGCTCTACAGGCAGTCCGTGACAAGGCAGCTGTCCAACCAGGACTACAGATGCTCATCTACGGAGCAAGTGGAGGCGTGGGCACGTACGCTGTGCAGTTGGCAACCTACTTTGGAGCGCAGGTGACCGCTGTATGTAGCGCAACCAATATGGCTGCGGTCCGTAGCCTGGGGGCGTGTGAAGTGATCGATTATGCTCTGGAAGATATAACTGCAAGCGATAGGAAATTCGACAGGATCATCGCTATCAACGGTAATATTCCGTTATCTGCCTATAGGAAAATCCTTGCTCCCCATGGAATCCATGTCATGGTGGGAGGCTCCCTGCGTCAGATATTCGCTGCAATCTTCCTTGGACCATTTCTCTCGATCGATTCCAGAAAATTTCGTGTATTGACTGCAAAGCCGAATAGGAAGGATTTGGAATTTGTGATGGAACTGGTAGTGGCAGGAAAACTCAGAGTAGTCATCGACCGCACATATCCGCTGGAACAAGCTGCTGAGGCAATGCGCTATGTTGGTGAGGGCCACGCCCGAGGCAAAGTGATCATCACCATGTGAACTGTGCTACATAAACTTCAAAGCAGGGAAATATCCCCTCCCTTTCCTATTAGGAGGACATTCCGCTTGAGATATTCTTGGGGAGTGCGAAACACGTACTCCGAACATGCTTACGTTAATGCAACAATCTGATATCTTTGACCAACTGCTCAAGAGGCGGGGTAAAAAACTTGTCCTTGTGGAAGGCCAGGGAGAACATCCTTGCAAAGCTTACACCCCGTATCGTCACCTCGCGCATGGTACCCGTTTCAAGATGAGGGGCAACCAACCTCCTGGAGATCACCGTCAGGCCCTGGCCGCTGAGAACCGCGCTCAGAATGGCATCGCTGGAGTGACAGACCCACTTCTCCCTGATGCTCACCCCCCTCTCCTTGAGCAGCTTCATGAACAGATCCCGCGTCCCGCTTCCCTTCTCGCGCAGGATGAAAGGCAGACCCTCAAAATCTGAAAGATCCACCTCACTGGGTATGGGAAAAGCGGTTGCCGCAACCAAGACCAGCGAATCGGGAAGGACCTCCTCGGTTACCAAGGAGGGGTGCATCACCTGCCCCTCGACCAGGGCTAGGTCCAACCGGCTCTCAAGGAGCAGAGCCTCGATGGCCTCGGTGTTGTCCACATACACCTCCACCCTGATAAGGGGGTGCTCCTCTTCGAAACGAGAGACCAACCTGCCCATGATGCTGCTTCCCACTGTTATGGTGGCCCCCATGCGAAGGACAACAGGTAGGGCATAGGAGCCCAGGTTGGCATCAACCTCATCGTAAAGGGAGAGAATCCCTTGGGCATAGGAGAGCAGGTACGAGCCGTCATCGGTGAGGTACAGCCTCCTGGAAAGCCGCTCAAAAAGACGCACCCCATACTCCTCTTCGATGGTTGCGATCACGTGGCTTACCGTTGGCTGTGCACAGCCGAGGATGGTTGCACTCTCGCTCATGGAGAGAGTCTTTGCCACTTGGGCGAATACCCTCAGGTCCCGTAGGGTCATAGTAGCTCCTTGTATAGGCTTTACCCTATGATATTCATAGAAAACATCTTATTTACTATATACCTTCGAGAGACCATACTGCAACCGTTTTGAGGAGGATACGGATGAAACTGACACCAGCGGCCATACGAAGCCTGAAGGCAGAAGGATTTTTACACAACAGGGAAGGCGAGAGCTTCTCTGCACGGATCATCCCGGTGGGAGGGTCTATCAGTGCCGAGCAGATTATTGCCATCGGAGAGGCGGCACGGCTGTTTGGAGGGTCACAGGTCTGTTTCACCAGTCGCATGACCGTAGAGCTTCCCCATATCCCATATGAGCAGATACAACCGTTCAAGCATTACATAAGCGAAGCAGGCTTGGCTACCGGAGGGACAGGGGCCAAGGTCCGCCCTGTTACCAGCTGCAAGGGCAGCACCTGCGTCTTCGGCCTCTACGACACCAATGCACTCAACCTTGCGATCCACAACCGGTTCTACGAAGGGTACCGATCTGTCCCGTTGCCCCATAAATTCAAGATAGGTGTTGGGGGATGCCCGAACAACTGCATCAAGGCCGACCTCAACGACTTTGGCATCGTAGGACAGCGCGTTCCCCTCCTTGATAGGGCGTTGTGCAAAGAGTGCACCCTGTGCAATGCCCAGAAGAGCTGCCCCATCAAGGCCATCAATCGTATGGAGTCAGAATTGCCCTGCATAGACAAGTCCATCTGCAACAACTGCGGGCGGTGCATCAAGGGTTGTCCCTTTGGCGCCATCATCGGCGAAGAGATACGCTTCAAGGTGTTTCTAGGTGGGCGATGGGGTAAGCAGATACGCATAGGGACACCCATAAGCCGTCTATTCAACGAGGAAGAGGTCCTCTCCCTGATAGAAAAGTCCCTCCTGCTCTTCATTGAGGAAGGATCCCAAGGTGAGCGCTTCGCCTCTGTCATTGAAAGGCTGGGTATGGAAGAAGTAGAGCTGAGGCTCCTCAGCGATGACCTTCTCCTGCGCAAAAAGAGCATCCTCACCCATGTCTCGTAGGCCAAGTTGCTCCTCTCAGAGCAGATCAGCGTTCTTGGGGTTCCGAGCACTCTTGGCACCCTTGACTCTCTTGACTCTCTTTTCCTTTCTCACCTTGCTGGCAACAGGGTGCGCAAGAGAGGGGAGCCAACCTGCAAGCAATGCAAGCACACCTCTTTTTCAGTTCACCGATGACCTGCAAAGGGAGGTCCTCCTTACCCAGAGACCTGAGCGTGTAGTCGCCCTCAGCTCCTCCTTTGCCCAGACATGGCTACTTGCAGGAGGTTCTTTGGTAGGGGTCACAAGCGATGCCTTCAGCCGGGAAGCCTTATGCCTAGATGAGGAGGTTACTCTGATCGGGACCATCAAGGACCCCAACAGCGAGGCCATCCTCGCCCTTGAGCCCGACTTCGTCCTGCTCTCGGCGGATCTCCCCTCCCACCTTGCTCTCTCAGATCTGCTCACAGAGTGCTCCATACCACACGCATACTTCCATGTCGAGACCCTGGATGACTACCTGACCATGCTCAACAGGTGCACCACCCTTACAGGGGAGGAGCAGCTCTACAGGAAGAACGGCCTGGATATATTACAGCGCAGTGCAGAGGTAGTTGCCCGCCATAAAAGGGAAAGCCAAGGCGAAGGAGAGACCTATCTCCTGCTTCGCGCCTACTCCACCAAAATCAAGGCAAGGGGGGGCGATACCATGGTTGGAGAGATGCTCAGGCAGTTCGGCTACACCAACCTCACCGAGCTGTATCCTTCGCTGCTAGAGGAGCTGGGCATGGAGGCCATCCTCAGAGAAGACCCTACCTACATCTTTGTCATACCTATGGGGAACGAGAGCTCAGCGAAGGCCACTATGGACCATATGCTTACCAGCAACCCTGCCTTTAGAGCCTTACATGCTGTCAAAGACGGGCACTACCACCTACTGCCCAAGGACCTGTTCCACTACAAGCCCAACAACCGATGGGAGGAAAGCTATGCCTATCTTGCGCAGCTCCTCAGCCAATAAAGGGGCGTCCCAGGCCCTTTTGCCCCTGGCGTGCTGTTCGTTAGGGCTCCTTATCTTCCTCAGCCTGACTATCGGGGCCACCACTATCGGGGGGAAAGGCCTGCTCGCCATCCTCCTGGGTGAGGACACCAGTAGCCTCGCCTACAGGATTGTACGCCATGTCCGCCTGCCCAGGACCCTTGCAGCCCTGCTATGCGGCATGGCCATGGCTCTGTGTGGCGCCATCCTGCAAAAGGTACTGCACAACCCCCTTGCCGGGCCATCACTGATCGGGGTCAACTCAGGGGCAGGACTGTTCACCCTCATAGGGGCCGCCTTTTTCCCACACCTGGTAGCCCTGGGCCCGCCGGTAGCCTTCGTAGGTGCGATGCTCTCAAGCCTGTTGGTATACACCCTTGCACAAAGAGCGGGCTCGACCCGTCTTACCATCATCCTGGCCGGAGTCGCCGTATCCTCACTGTTGGGATCGTGCACCGATGCCCTGCTCACTCTCAGACCCGATACCCAGATGGGCAGGCTGGACTTCCTCATCGGATCGTTTGCCCATATCCCCTTCAGCCAGATGGTACAGGGCGCCCCCTACATACTGGGAGCAGCCCTACTTTCACTCTTTCTCAGCCGAGACCTTACCATCCTCGCCCTAGGGGACGAGGTGGCCCTCTCCTTGGGCCTTGATGTAGGAAGGACACGATTCATAGCTATCATGCTCGCCTCCCTACTCAGCGCAAGCGCAGTGAGCATGTGTGGCCTGATCGGCTTTGTAGGGTTGGTCGTACCACATATGGTGCGCTCCCTCATCAGTGACGACTCTCCCTTGTATCTCTTCTATACCGCAGTAGCGGGCTCTGCCCTCACGCTGGGCTGTGACCTGGTGGCACGAAACCTCTTCAGGCCGTATGAGCTGCCTGTGGGGATAGTGCTCTCCTTCATAGGCAGTCCCTTCTTTCTACTGCTGCTCTCCAGACAAAAAAAGGGAGGGAACCATGCTTGAACTGGAAAACCTCAGCATCGGATACAAGGGCCGAGCTATAATGGAGGGGGTCTCCCTTACCTTCCGCCCTGGGGAGATCACCACCATCATAGGAAAGAATGGCACAGGAAAGTCCACCCTGCTCAAAACTGCCTGCTCGCTGCTCAAGCCCCTTGCAGGAAGCATCACTCTGGAGGGAAAAACCCAACAGGAGCATACCCGCAGACAGTGGGCTCAAAAGGTCGCCTTCCTGGCTCAGAGCCATGCAGATCCTAACTGTACCGTCCACTCCCTGGTCACCCACGGAAGATACCCCCATCTTGGATTTTCCAGGAGCATGGGAGAAGAGGACCATCGTTTGGTGGAGAGTGCCTTGGCTACAATGGGCATAGGGGAGCTCAGGGATAAGAGCCTGCTGCAGATCAGCGGTGGGGAGAGGCAGAAGGCGTACCTGGCGATGGCTCTCGCCCAGGATACGCCCTACCTATGCCTTGACGAGCCGGCAACCTATCTGGATCTGGCTGTTCACAAGGAGATTCTCAGGCTACTGGGAGCCCTCAAGGCCCAAGGCAGGTGCATCATAGCGGTGATGCATGATGTGGGATCTGCCCTGGAGGTCTCCGACCATATCTGTCTGTTGGGTAGAGAAGGTGTCTTGGCATACGCGCCACCGGATGCTTTGGTCAGGGGGGGCCTCATAGAAGAGGCCTTTGGGGTGGCGTGCACGCACGTGGCGACAAGAGCAGGAGAACGTTACCTGTTCACATGAAAGAGAGAGAAAGAGGGAGCATGTGTGTCTGTATGTATTTTGAAAGAAAACCCGATAGGGTAACACTTGGCAAAATTAGGTAACGAGTCGCAAATCGCCAATGATAGGGCATCCGAAGTAAGCGAAAAGCTCTATGAGGTCCTTGCTGTAGTTTGCCGCTTCCCAACGTTCGTTCTTCTTTTGTATCTTCACACCCCTGGCTTCCAAAAGGATGTCATCCGGTGTCTTGCCCGGTATCTTGTGGCAGACAGACCTGAAGACCGCTTCGATCTGCGCTGTGATGAGGATGATGAAGGCGAGCCACCCTCTCATATAGTAGTCCTGCAAACACAGGGCCTTGAATCCATCCCTGTTCTTTACAAGGTCAAAACAGCTCTCTATGGCTTCCTTTCGCTTATAGAGGGAGAAAATCTCCTCTGCCGTTTCATTGGCAAGGGAGGTCTTGAGGATAAAAACCCCAAAGAAACCCTTCAGTGTCTCAAGCCGTTCGGGCGTGTAATCCTTGGATGTGCCGATCCTCTTGCCGAATGCCTCCTCTTCCTCTGCGGCCCTGTTCATGTCCTTGTACAGGATGACCCTGGACCCGTCTTCCCCTGCAGTCTCCCTCTCCCCGTAGAAAATAGGGTGCATCTTCTTCTTGATGTGGTAGAGAAAGCTCCTCTTGTAGTCGAGGTTCTCCTTGTATTCACAGATTCCCTCTGAAAGGGAGATGATGTAGTGGTTGCCGTTGCTTGCGAGCACCCCCAAGTTGTCAGGGGAACACACGAGCATTTCAGCTATGAACAGCTTCCCTGTGCAGACAAAGGGGTCAACAGACCCTTCATACCGGTAGTGTCGAGCATACCTTCAGAAAACAGCCTGGAAAACAGAACATGTGATAAGAAAAAAAGGGGACTCTGATATTTTCGTCCACCAAATTTTCTAAGGAATTGTGCTGTATGGTATGCTTCAGAGATGCAATGAAAGAATGGGCCTGCAGAGATCAGGCTTTTTCTTTCAGCTGTTTTTCGTATGGCTTATTTCCTATGTGCCTTATCCTTCTCAGCTTGTAGCTTCTTTAGAGTAGGAAGATCTCCTTATCAATGAAGAGGTTGACCAGTTCAGGGTCAAACTGCGATCCGCTGTTGAGCTTCAGCTCCTCAACGGCAAACTCGGTAGGCAGGGCTGATCGATAGGCGCGGCTGGTGGTCATCGCATCAAAAGCATCAGCAAGGGATACTATACGGACATCAAGGGGGATCTCCTCTCCCTTGAGGCCGTCAGGGTACCCTTTCCCATCCATACGCTCGTGGTGGCTTCTGATGATGGGCCGGTAGGCTTGGAACAGGTCGATATGCTTGATGATCCTCTCCCCTGAGACAGGGTGCTCGCGTATGAGGTCGTACTCGCTTTTGGTCAGTTTGGTGGGTTTGTTCAGCACCTCCTCAGGAATGCCAATCTTACCGATATCATGCAAGAGAGCCCCACCCTCAAGGATAAGCATCCTCTCCGATGAAAAATTCAGGGCGCGTCCTATGGTAAGGGATATGGTGCGGACACGGCTGCAATGTCCTTTGGTGTAGGGGTCCTTCTGTTCGATCGTCTCGGTAAACGCCTCAAGGGTAGCCAAGGTGGCACTCTTCAATGCACCAAGGGCAACCTGAAGCTGGTCCTCCAACTCCTTTTGCAGGGCAAGGTACTGCACCTTTTCAGCAACCTCGACCTGCTTGAGGGCGGTTGCGTTCAGCACACGCGAGACGCTTTCAACCAGCACCTCACGATGGACAGGCTTGGCAAGGTAGTCACTCGCCCCGAGCCGGATCGCCTTCATGCCGGTATCGAGGTCATTGAAGGCTGTGAGCATGATCACAGGGATGGCCGGATAGGTGCGCCTGAGGATCTCAAGGACCTGTATGCCGGAGAGACCGGGCATCTTGATATCAAGAAGCACCAGGTCGACTGTGGTGGAGTTGGTCTTAAGGGTGGAGAGAAGCTCATCACCACTTGAGCATACGGTTACCTCATACCCCTCCTTACGGAGCAATATCTGCAATATTTTTCGGATTGCCGGATCATCGTCGGTGGTTATAATATGTTTATTCATAGCTAGCATCTCCTAAGGTGTGTCATCTACAGGATGAAAGGGGTATCTTTTCTGTACTCTCCATACTCTGCAAACATCTTGGGAAACAATATACGATCCTCTATCGTTATCAGGATAAGGTTACACAGGGTAAGCCCCATCAAAAGCATAGTAATACGATAGTTCCAATAGTATATAGAAACCAAAACATTGATTATTGTATACCAGATGAAACCGGGGTGTCTAGAGAATCGGTAGGTACCTCCACGGTACAGCTTCCCCCCCCCGGGGGAGAAGAGTGCTATCTCCACCAGTACGGAGTAGACCAGCAGCAAGGCAAAGGGTGTGACCAGGGAGAAGAGTATCCAGGCGACAAAACCGGGAAAGGGCGATACCCAGGTGAAAAAAATCACCGGGTACGGGACTGCCGTAAGAAAAAACCCTACATACAGGAGCTTGCGCACCAAGGGTTTATCATACACTATTGCCACATCATACAGTCCTGCTAAGAGATATCCGGTGGCACCTAGAAGAAATAGTTTGATTAATTCCATAATTTGCCCTTATAC
>CAZGOK010000060.1:0-9843 GCA_964527665.1 uncultured Sphaerochaeta sp. | reverse complement strand
GTACAAGCCGGTATTGAGACAAAGGACATTGGCCAGAGATGGAGATGGAGATGGAAAGCATACACTCCCAGCTGACTTGAATGAAGCATATATGGCTGTGGTACGAAAGAGGGAGAAACCTATGCACTATGACAATAAGGAAAACCAAGTGCCGTGAGGCCCATAACAGGACAACAGAGATCTTCCGACCTCTGTTGTCCTTGCATAGTAACGTATATGTATCTGGCTTTTCATGAGAGGTCCCAGTACTGAACCTCATAGAAGAACCTAATCCAGCGTTATGATACTCTTATCATACCCCTCTGGAGCCTCGAAGCCCAGGAGGTTGATGCATGTGGCTGCAATGCTGCTGATGCCCAGGCCCGTATTCAGGGTCTTGGAGTACTCACCGTTGTAGGAACTGTCGCAGATGATGCAGGGAACAGGATTGAGGGAGTGGGCTGTCTTTGCCTGGGGGTCCCCGTTCTCCTTGAACTTCACGCTCCCATCCTTGGCGTGCTCATACATGTCATCAGCGTTGCCGTGGTCGGCTGTGATGACCATGACCCCACCGGCTGCCATGACTGCCTTGTGGATCCTCTCGATCTGCAGGTCCATGGCCTCCATCGAGCAGACAACAGCTTGGAAGTTCCCGGTATGGCCGACCATATCGCCGTTGGGGAAGTTCAGCTTGATGAAATCCCAGTTGCCGCTTGCCACCTCTTGGAGGACACGGTCCGCTATCTCGGCGCACTTCATCCAGGGCCTCTCTTCAAAGGGTACGATGTCAGAGGTTATCTCCACATACTCCTCAAGCTTGGGTTCGAACTTGCCGCTCTTGTTCCCGTTGAAGAAGTATGTCACGTGGCCGAACTTCTGCGTCTCGCTGATGGAGAACTGCCTCACCTTGGAAGCGCAGAGATACTCGGCCATGGTCCTGTCGATGGCAGGAGGCTGCACCAGGTACTGTGCGGGAACCTTCAGGTCCCCATCATACTCCATCATGCCGGCATACTCGACCTTGGGGTGTCTCTTGCGGTCGAACTCCTCAAGGCTCTTTGCCTCAAAGGCCTTGGTGATCTCCAGGGCCCGGTCGCCTCGGAAGTTGAACAGGATGACACTGTCCCCGTCCTCAATGGTCCCTACAGGCTTGCCGTCCTTGGCAATGACAAAGGGTGGGAGGTCCTGGTCGATAGCCTTGCTCTCCACACGTAGCGTCTCGATCGCCTTGTGGGCTGATTCGAACTGGCGCCCCTCTCCGAGGACGTGGGTCTCCCACCCCTTTCTGACCATGTCCCAGTTTGCATTGTAGCGGTCCATGGTGATCTGCATCCGTCCGCCACCGCTGGCTATCCGTGCATCAAAACCCTCTCCATTGAGGGAGGCGAGAAACTCTTCAAACGGGTCGAAGTACTCAAGGGCGCTGAGCTCACCCACGTCACGACCATCAAGCAGGGCGTGGATGCGAATCTTTGCAACTCCCTCCTCCTTTGCCTGAATGATCATGTCCCTGAGGTTCTTGACGTTTGAGTGGACGTTGCCGTCACTGAGCAGCCCGATGAAATGCAGGGTGCTCTTCTGTTCCTTGGAGTTGGCTACCAGCTTCTTCCAGGTGGCCCCTGCAAACATAGCCTTGCTCTCGATGGATTTGATCACCAGCTTCGCACCTTGGGCGAATACCCGGCCACAACCCATCGCATTGTGCCCCACCTCGCTGTTTCCCATATCTTCATCGGAGGGAAGGCCGACGGCAACGCCGTGGGCCTGTAGCTTGGTCCAGGGATTGTCCTTGTACAGCTTGCTAAGGGTCCTGGTCATAGCAGCGGCAACACCATCGCCTTCAGTATATTTTCCAAACCCGACTCCGTCCATGATCACCAGGACAACGGGTCCTTTTCTTTCAATCTTTGAATTCTTCTTCAATGCTTCTACCATAAGGGTAACTCCTTGTGTTTTGATTTAGAGAGGGAGGGTCGCCTGCTTGAGATAAGGGAGGGCCTCATCATCAACAAGGTCCTTCAGTTCTTCGTAGACCCAGCGATGGTAGTTGTCTACCATGGAGAGCTCACCATCGGTGAGCAGGGCCTTCTCTACCAACTTGCGTTCAAACGGGCAGAGCGTCAATACCTCAAAGCTGAGGAACTGCCCGAACTCTGTCTTGATATCCTCACGTACTGCAACGATGTTCTCAATGCGTATGCCATGGCGGCCTTCCTTGTAGATGCCGGGCTCGTCGCTGAGGATCATCCCCTTCTTCAAGGGGACATCAACGGCACGGGTGTTGATGACAGCGGGGCCCTCATGCACATTGAGGCGGAACCCCAGGCCATGGCCTGTGCCATGGAAGTAGGTCATCCCATGCTGCCAGAGGAACTGGCGTGCAAGGATATCGAGCTGGTAGCCACAGGTGCCTTCGGGAAAGCGTGCAGAGGCAAGGGCCAGGTTCCCCTTGAGGACCAGGGTATAGTCCCTCTTCTGTTCCTCGGTGGCCTTGCCGAACAGGATGGTGCGCGTTATATCGGTCAGGCCGAACTCATACATCCCTCCGGTATCCAGGACCAGGAGCCCATCACCCTCTATGCGCGAGGAGCTCTCCTCTGTTGCGCTATAGTGGCACATCGCCCCATGCTCGGCCCAGCCGGATATGGGAGAGAAGGAGTCACCGATACACTCCTTGTTCCGCCCCCGCTGTTCTCTGAGCAGGGTAGAGACCCCGATCTCATCATACGAGCCTCCCTCTGTATCCAGGCGGGCAAGGAAGTTCACCAGGGCAACACCGTCCAGCAGGTGGCTGCGGCGCATACCCTCCAGCTCGGTCTCATTCTTGGAGGCCTTCAAGTCGGTGGTAAAGTCCCTTCCCTCCACATGCTTTGCCTTTTGGGTAACCTCAAACAGATTGAGATTGAGTTTCTTCGGATCATAGTAGAGGGTGTCCCCCTCGCTAAGGAGGCCCGCTATGGTAGCCTTGGCCTTCTCATAGGGCAGGATTTCATACTCTTCGGCCATAGCCTTTCGGATTTCCTCGGTGAACCTCTTGGGATCGGTGAAGAGCCAGGCCTTCTCCGTGCTGACCAGCAGGACGGCGAGGAATACCGGCGAGTGCACCGAAACATCACCGGAGCGCAGGTTTGTCAGCCATGCAATATCATCCAAGGAGGTGACCAGGGTATGGGTACACCCTTTCTGTACCATGGCAAGGCGCGTCATCGTAAGCTTTTGGATTCGTGAGAAGCCAGCTATCGAGTTGGGCAGGTCAACTACAGCGGTGGAGGCGATCGACGGGCGGTCAGCCCAGATCTCATCCAGGAAATCATCACATGATACCAGCTCGATCGACCTCTGCTTGAAAGCCTCCTGCATCTCCCTTTGGCTGGCAACGGTCAAGGTGGAACCGTCGATTCCGACCCGGCTTTTTTCAGAGAGCTCACCTGCCATCCAAGGGAGGGGATTCTTGAACCCGTCAGTGTCGAGCTTCATCAGCCTGATGGAAGATCCCGCGATCTGTTGGGCTCCTTGGATGAAGTAGCGAGAGTCCACCCAGAGCATGGCCTCTTCCTTGGTGATGAGCACAGTGCCTGCACTTCCGCTGAAGCCTGAGATCCACTGCCTGCTCTTCCAACGCTCTGAAACATATTCGCTTTGGTGGGGGTCGGTCCCATTGATATACCAAGCATCAAGACCTTCCCGGTCAAGGATCGCTCTAAGGGCCGCTATTCGTTGATCAATAGATGACATCTACGTACTCCTATGCCCTCTTGTCGATCTTTCGTACCACCAGGTAGAGGGCTAGTCCGGCAGCTATCATGGCAAGACAGAACAGCTGTCCCATCGATATATTGAAAAAGGATTGGAAGAGGGCGATGTTGTCGCTCTCGGCACCCCAGGCGAGGATATAACCTAAGTTCGCATCCGGAGCCCTGAAATACTCTATGACAAACCTGATGGAGCCATAGAGGATAAGGTAGGAGGATAGGGCGAAGCCATAGGGCTGCCTCTCCCGTCTTGGGCGTATGACAAACCACATGATCAGGAAGAGCACTATGCCTTCAAACAGGGCTTCATAGAGCTGGGAAGGGTGTCGTGGAAGGTTTATCAGTGAGCCAGCGACATAGGGGATGTCCAGCTTATCAGCAAGCGTTCGTACCCATTCATAGTTAGTAGAGAAGAGGGGGGCGTCAGGGAAGACCATAGCCCAACTTTTGGTGGAGACACGGCCAAACAGCTCGCCATTGATGAAGTTGCCAAGCCTGCCGAAGGTATAGCCAAGGGGGACGGCATAGACGACGGTGTCGGCCAGCTCAAAGAAGTGCCTCTTGTTCTTTCGGCTGTAGATATATGCCCCTAGGACCGCACCGACAAGACCTCCGTGGTAGCTCATGCCGGGTAGCCCGACAAACCGTCCTCCCCGGAAAGGCCAGAATATCATCCAAGGATGTGTCCAGTAGTAGGAGGTCCCATCATAAAAAAGGACAGAAAAGAGGCGGGCACCGACCACAAGGCCGATGATACAGCCGAGCAACAGGTTCAAACTCTGGTCAGGGTCGAGGGAGACCTCCCCTTTCCTTGCCTGCACCCGTATCATGGCATAGCCGATACCAAAGGCTATCACATACATAAGGCCGTACCATCTGAGAGGCAGACCGGGGATGATTTCTGGTGTTATCCAACCGGGAAATTGGAGGAATTGAGTCATGCGCCAAGTGTAATGTGCAATAGAGTAGAGGTCAATACTGCAAAGAGTAGCCTATTTTTATATTATTATGTATATTTACCCTATGAAAAGAAAAAATATAGCAAGGCTTAGCCTTTCACTGATAGTGCTGCTTATCGTCATTCCTCTTTTCTCCTCAGGGTCCTTAGAGGAAATTCTAGCCGCCCCTACCAACAACACCCTGGTCATGCCCAAGCAAGGGGACAAGATCTCAACCGATATGGAGGCTCTTGGCAGGCTCTACCGCTATGTGGACAGCATCTACATCGATGATGTGGACAAGGACAAGGTCTTCAACGACCTGGCCTCGGCTCTTGTCGCTTCCCTGGAAGATCCCTACTCCTTCTACGTTCCCCCTTCAGAGGCAAATGACTACATGGAAGGGACAACAGGAGTCTATGGAGGGATCGGCACCTACCTGAACAAACCATCACCGGAGCGCAAGGACCCCTCCGACCCCTCATCGTACATGGTTACCATCATCTCCCCCTTCCCGGGCTCTCCTGCCCAACGTGCAGGCCTTATGGCAGGGGACCTCATCAGCCACATCAACGGGGAGAAGGTCGACGACCTTTCCAGCTATGAGGCGAGCATACTTCTCCGTGGCGAGCCGAAGACCGAGGTGACCATCACTGTCTTCAGGGCTGGCACATCGTTTGACCTGAGCCTGGTCAGGGAAAAGATCAGCACCCCGACTGTCGAAGGCAACGTCATCGATGGGGACATCGGATACATCGTGCTTTCAGAGTTCACCCCCCAGACAGGCGACCAGATGCTCACCAGTGTCAAAGACCTGGTAAAGCAAGGGATCAAGGGCTTGATCATCGATGAACGCAACAACTCAGGCGGGGCTGTCGATGGGGCCATGCAGGTTGCAAACATCTTCCTGCCTGCCAACAAGACGCTGGTGACCATCCAGGGCAAGAAGGGCTCCAACCGCGACCAGCGCTACATCTCCACAGGATCGACAGTGTTCCCCAAGGATCTGCCCATCGTGCTGCTTACCAACGGGGGATCGGCATCCTCATCAGAGATTCTTGCTGCCGCCATGAAGGACAACAACCGTGCGACACTCATCGGCACCAAGACCTTCGGCAAGGGCGTAGTGCAGGATGTCTTCAAGTTTGGGGAGGGGTATGCCCAGGTTACCACAGCCCACTACTACACCCCCACCGGAGAGAACATCCACAAGAAGGGCATCGAGCCGGACATCATGGTCGAGGACATCAAGCTCCAGGACGAGGAGATTCCCGCCTACGAAAAGCTGATGACCGAAAAGGCTCTTGCAACCTTTGCAGACAAGCATCCCGAGCCTACGACTGAGAACATACTCCTCTTTTCCGAAGAGTATGCAGATCGCGGCATAAACAGGGACATTCTGAACATCCTGATGAGAAACGAATATCTCGGAAGGATCGCCTATGACGAACGGCCTGTAGGCGACCTTGTCTTTGACAAGCAGCTCAAGCGTGCAGTCGAGTTCATCCGTCAGGGCAAATGAGGCAGTACCTGTTGGACAGCTCCTTCACCGGAGAACAGACGACGCTCGTCCTCGCCGACAAGGAGAGCCAGTACCTTACCAAGGTCCTGCGCCTGAAGGTGGGTGAGCATCTGCTCGGACGGGATAGAAAGGGCAAAGCCTGGCTATTGAAGCTCGAGCATATCGGCAAGAACAGCTGCATCCTCTCAGTCTCCCCCCCCGGGGAGAAAGAGGTGGCTGTCGCTACCGACGCCCTGCCATCCTATAGGGGAAGCTACCCCAGGATCTTTCTCTACCAATGCCTGTGCAAAGGCAAGAAGAACGAGACGATAGTCCGCCAGGCAACAGAGATAGGGGTTGAAGGGATAACCTTCGTGCAGAGCACATTCTGTGTGAGGGATTTTTCCTCTAAGAAAGACAGCTCGCTCGGATCCCAATCTGACCGTCTTGACGCTCAGATCAAGGAGGCGATCCAACAAAGCGGATCGCCGGTTCCCACCTCCCTGGATGAAGAGGTCATCTCCCTTGCGGACATCCCCGCCCACTGGGGAGACCGGGGTCCGTTCATATTCTTCCACCAAAGCAGTAGGGGCGAGCAGCAGAGCCTGCCCCAACTGCTCGCCACTCTTCCTTGCGATACTCCCATCGCCCTGCTCATAGGGTCCGAGGGTGGCCTCTCCGATGATGAGTGCGCTCTTCTGGAGAACGCAGGCTCTTATCCGGTCATGCTGAAGGGCAATATCCTGCGCTCAGAGACCGCAGCCATCTATGCCCTTTCCACCATCCAGGTCCTGTTGATGGAAGGCTAAAAATAAACCGGTACACCTCTCAGAGTTAGAGTAGCGCCACGCCAATTGGGAATCTACACTTCTAGCAATAAATCAGCTTTTCTTCTCTTTGTCAGCAGAAGAAGGAGTGTGCAGATGTCCCTTTTTGTAGTTTCATCAGACTGGCGCTTCAAAGACCGTTTCAAGCACCATTTCTCCTATGAGTACCTGCACGAATTCAGCATGCCCACAAAGCTGGTCAATGCGATTATGCATGCAAAACCCAATCAGGAGCTTTGGGTCCTCGCCGATCAGAAGCTGGGGGCAAGTACGCAGCTCCATCTTCTGGAGGAACTGGAAAAAACTTCCAAAGCGGTTAAGGTAATCCTGTTCCTCGACCGGGGAAACCTCCCCTTCGCCCTTCCGGATCTCTCCTTTCCCGTTGAGTTCGTGCAGAAGGAGTCACTGGACTACACCAAGTTTTTCCTGCGGTTCAGCGAGGATTTGAGTGTGGGTGAAGAACATACCTACTCCACTGAAAGCCTCATAGGCAACAGCAAGAAGATGCAGGATGTCCGCCAAGCGCTCGCCCTCTATGCCAAGGGGGAATGTTCCATCCACCTGTATGGGGAGACAGGCACAGGCAAGGAGATAGCTGCGCAGATCATCCACAAATTCAGGACTCCCTTCCGAAAGATGATCAGTGTAAACTGTTCGCTATTGCACGGCCCGATTGGGGACTCGATGTTCTATGGCCATGCCAAGGGTGCATTCACCGATGGAAAGTATGAACTGTCCGGCCTGGTCCATGAAGCGAACCAATCGACACTCTTCCTCGATGAGGTGGAGAACCTCACCTTGAGCTCCCAGGCGAATATGCTCAGGCTCCTTGAAAGCGGGTGCTACAGGCAACTTGGGGACACCAAGGTAAGGGTATCTAAGTTCAGACTGGTATCAGCTTCAAATATGAAACTGAAGCATCTGGTGGACGAAAACCATATCCGCAAGGATTTCTACTACAGGATCACCGATACCACCATCTGCCTCCCCCCGCTCAGGGATCATCTTGAGGACATCCCCATTCTCTGCCAGCATTTCATCAAACAGTACTTTCCGGGAAAACGGATAGCTGAGCAGGACCTGATGCTTCTCAAGCTGTATGCGTGGCCGGGAAATGTACGGCAGCTCTTCTCGACGCTCAAGCGGTCATGCATCCGTTCAGGAGAAGAGGCACAGGTCAGTATCCTGGCGGAAGATATTGTGTGATGAAGACGAAAAAGAAGAGAGGGGACGAAAACAAACCCCTCTCTTCAGAACTGATCGAACTATTGCTCTAGTGGCAGGAACCGCTACAGCCGGAACAGCTTCCCGTACAGGAGAGCTCATCCTTATGCTGGCTCCTCAATCTTGCCAAACGAACTTTCTTTACCGTAAACGAACCTAAGAACACAAACACAGCCAAAGCTATGAGATAATTGATCATACAGCCTCCTAGAAGAGCAAATTGCCCACTACGTTGATGAATACCGCCACTATATACGCTGTCAGCATCTGGATGCCAACCTGTCCAAGGGTAACTCTCCAGGTCTTCAGCTCCCTCTTCATCGCCCCGACTGCAGCAAAACAGGGCATGCATAACAGATTGAAGGCCATATACGCTAAAGCAGCTTGTCGAGTCTTAATATCATCCTTGAGAGTTGGTAAAGCTTGGGCATCACCACCGGTCATCAAGACCTCATCAGTATAGATATCAATAGCTGCCTCACTATCATACACACCCTCTTCAAAGCCGAACTCAAGGAGCTCATCCTCTGTTGCATCAGCAAAATAGGTTTCTAGATACTCATCACTGATATCATCAGCATAGAGCTGTGCAAGGGTCACCACGACCATCTCCTTGGCGATCCAGCCTGTGGCCACACCGACAGTAGGTCTCCAAGCCCCAAAGCCTGCAGGTTTGAAGATGGGGGCGATAGCCTTGCCTGTGGAGGCCAGGAATGAGGATTCGATAGGGGCCAAGGGAGTTCCGTACTCCTGTTGGTTCTGCCCGTTAAAGGAGGAAAAGTTAAAATTGGAGAGAGCCCATATAAGGATGGTCGCCGCAAGGATGATGGTACCGGCCTTCTGGATAAAACCCTTCACCTTCTCGTAGCCATGGATCCCCACACTCCTGAGGGTAGGAAGCCTGTACTGGGGAAGTTCCATAAGGAAGTTCGATGTCTCGCCCTTGTAGGCTACCCTGTTGATGATCAGGGAGACCACAACAGAGACTGCAAGGCTCAGCATGTAGGTAAAGAACAGGACCAGCGTCTTGTTGCCATCGCTGAAGAAGGTCGAGACAAACATGATGAAGATAGGTAGCTTTGCACCACAGGGCATAAAACCACACAGCAGTGTCGTTATCTTGCGGTCTTTCTCACTGTCCAGCGTCCTGGTTGCCATGATGGCGGGCACCGAACATCCGAATCCCATCAGCAGAGGGATGAAGGAGCGACCCGAAAGGCCGAACTTGCGGAACAGGCGGTCCATGACAAAGGCCACACGCGCCATGTACCCGCTGTCCTCCAGGAAACTCATCAGGATGTACAGCACCAGGATCAGGGGAAGGAAGCCCAGGACGGCCCCTATGCCCTCCATGATGCCGAATATCACCAGGCTGTAGGCCCAGGTAGCTGCGCCAGCCCCTATCAGTGCTGAAGCGATCACATCAGTGAGAGATCCCCAAAGGTTCTCCACCAAGGTGGCTAGGGCAATGCCGGGAGAGGGGAGACCCGGGACAAAGAGGAAGTTCTCGCTGAAGGTCGCGGCAAACATCAGGTACATGATCAGGGCAAAGGCAGGAAGAGCCCAGATCTTATGGGTAAGGACCTTGTCGATCGTATCGGTACGACTTTGCTTCTCTTCCC
>CAZGOK010000059.1:0-9899 GCA_964527665.1 uncultured Sphaerochaeta sp. | reverse complement strand
TTCCAAGAGGTGGTCACCTACATGGAGAGCTTTACCAACCTGGAAAAGCAGACCGACCACTATACCACCAGAGTCTATCGTCTGGATCGCATGCATGCGATCCTCTCGTATATCGGCAACCCCGAACTATCCTTCAGGAAAATCCATCTTGCAGGGTCCAAGGGCAAGGGCTCCACAGCCTCCTACCTGGCCAGCGGCCTAACAGCCCTCGGGTACAAGACAGGCCTGTACGTATCCCCCCACCTGGCGGACTACCGCGAGCGCTTTACCCAAAGCGGGCTCTTCTTCCCTGACAGCGAACTAGTCAGGGCGGGCAATGAACTCAGAAGCCGCCTGGAAGGGTTCAGCTTCACCGACAGGTGGGGGGAGACCACTCCCACCACGTTCGAACTCTTCACCTCATTCGCCTACCTGCTGTTCTCCCTCACCGGGTGCCAGTGGGCTGTCATAGAAACAGGGTTGGGAGGTCGCCTCGATGCGACCAACACCATTACCCCAGAAGCCTGTGTGCTGTGTCCCATTGAGCTGGAACACACAAAGATCCTCGGCGATACACTGCAGAAGATAGCCTATGAGAAGAGCAAGATCATAAAGCACAAGGTTCCCTGCTTCATCGGCTATCAGGAGCCTGAGGTGATGGATGTCTTTCGCAAGGAGGCCCACGAGCAAGAGAGCGACTTGACGCTGCTCAGCGATGAGCTGCTCACCTACAGCTACGCGATCACCAAGGATGGGGAGATAGTGGAGTACTGGTGGAAGGACGAGACCCACGAAAAACTCACCCTCGCCATGCTGGGCAAGGTGCAGGCTCAGAACTGCGCCCTCGCCCTCATGACGCTCAGAAAACTCAATCTCTTTGGAGAGGCGACAAGGGAAGCCTTGCAGAGGAACACCCTCCCCGGCCGCTTCCAGAAGATTGCAGAGAACCCCGACATCTATCTTGACGGAGCCCATACCGCCCACTCGCTGGCTGCCTTGCTGGAGTCCTTCTCCGCACTCTACCCATCAGGGGAGAATACCATCATCTACGGAGCCTTGGAGGATAAGGACCACACCCATATGGGCAGCCTGGTCCTTGACCACTTCACCCGCGTGATCATATCGCGACCGGGGACCTTCAAAAAAAGCGACATAACCCTCATCGAGCAGAAGCTTCGCCTCCTGGCCGCTACGCGCTCCAAAGGGTATGATATCCGCCTTATCGAAGACAACCAGCAGGCCCTTGATGCTGCACTGGCCAACACCGCCGACGGTGGTGCCATCCTTGTGTGCGGCTCATTCTACCTTGCTGGCGGGGTAAAGACAGCATTTGATACCCAACGGAGAGACAATGTCGTTAAACTGGCGTGAAATAGAACTCATCCTGGAAGAACTCCCCTTGGAGGGAAGCACCCTGCAGTCAGTGGTACAGCATGACTTCCATGCCCTGAGCTGGCACCTCTACCACCCAAGCCATGGTCGATGGACGCTGTACACCGAGGTGGGCACCCCATACAGCCGCCTGCACATGGCCAACCGCCCCATTGCTGTACAGCAGATGGGCAAGACCGCCAAACTGCAGCGCTTTGTGCAGTTCTGCCGAGCCAACCTGGAAGGCTCGAAGATCATCTCCTTGGAACAGACACCCTTTGACCGCATGGTGACCATCAAGATGGACAACCATGACAGGATCCTTCACCTGCACCTGCGCTTCTATAGCGGGCCGGGGGCGAACATCTTCATCACCGATGAGGATGACATCATCCTGGACCTGCTCTACCGCCGCCCCAACCGGGGAGAGAAAAGCGGCGCTCCCTTTGTCGCTCCAGAAGAGAAACTTGATGATGGGGGCAAGTTCGCCATCCGCGAACGCACCGACACCTCCTTCAACCGCCAGATAGAGCAGCAGTACGGCCAGGAGAGCAACACCCAGACCCTTGAGGAGCTGCTGCTCAAGATTCGGCGCAAACGCGACCGTGAGGTCGAGCAGATAGAGGCCACCGCGCTCTCACTCGAGCGCAAGATGGTTGAAAGCGGAAAGTTCGAACAGTTCAAGAAGATGGGGGACCTGCTCAGTGCAAATGCCCACCTGATACAGGAGCATATGAAAACCGTTGAGGTCGACGACTGGGAAAGTGGTGAGAAGCTCTCCATCCCCCTGAAGCAGACCCTTCGTCCCTCCTTGCAGATACAAGCCTACTACGACCGCTACCAGAAGGCCAAAGGCACCTTTGAGAATGCCAAAGCTGAGTATGAAAAGGTCTGCCAGGAGAAGCAGGATGCAGTGGCAAAGTATGCCAGGCTGCTTACCCTCTCAGATAATGAGGCGCGCGACATACGCAGTCTGAAACGAGAGCTTGGGGTGGAGACCGTCGACAAGGTGACCAAGGTGAAGGCCCCGGGCCTGACCATCCAAAGCGGGCAGTTCACCCTCCTGGTGGGACGAAACGCCAAGGAAAACGACGAGCTGCTGCGCCGCTGGGTGCGGGGCAACGACTACTGGATGCATACGCGTGATACTCCAGGAGGGTATGTCTTCATCAAGTTCAAGCGCGATAAGAGCGTGCCTTTGGAGGTACTCCTTGATGCGGCAAACCTCGCCCTTGTCTTCAGCAAGGCAAAAAGCCAGGGAAAGGCTGACCTGTACTACACCCAGGTAAAGCACCTGAGGCGCCCAAAAAAAGGCAAGACAGGGCTGGTTATACCCACCCAGGAGAAAAACCTCTCGGTAACACTGGACGAAGGGCGCCTTGCGAGACTACTGTTGGGGGATGAAGATGCAAAGATGTGAACACCACACCATATTCTATCCCAGCGACGCCCAGGAGCTCACGGCCCAAAGTGCCGTACGTATGGGCGGCACAACCAACGCCCTGACCACCCTCCCTGGTGCAATCCTCACCCCCCATGCAAGCTATCCCTACGTCCTTGACCTCCTGCACGAGAGCTTCTCAGCCCTAGGGGCCCTGAAACCCAAGCTGGTGGTGATCCTCGCCCCCCTACACCAGGAACCCCTGGAGGCGGACAGGCCCCACTTCCTTTTTGCCCCTGAAGGCGCGGGCATCACGCTACCCAACACGAGCATCAGGTATGCAACAGAGACCCTGATCCCCCTGCTCTCGCTCTATGGGGACTCCCTCAAGGTGGAGAACAGCTACTTTGTGGAGGAGGCTGCAGTCGAGCTGACCCTCCCCTTGGTAGCCTCCTACGCCCAGGGTGTGCCTGTCCTGCCCCTGCTCTCGGCCACCACCGATGCCAAGCAGTGCAGAACCTACGCCTCCATAGTCCAAAAGATAGTTGTCTTGGAGCCACAGACACTGTTTGTGGTCTCTGCAAATCTCAATGCCATACTGGGCTCTGCCCTGGCAACAGAACATGCCAATGCAGTTGTCTCCATTTTGGAAAAGGGGGAGCCACTGCTGGACAGCCTGCGCTCCAAACGCATTTCCAGTTGCTCCATTGCCGCCTTTGAGGCCCTGCGCCTACAGAGCTGGGGAGGGCGAGGGTGGGAATTCACCCTATTTTCAGCAGAAGAGAGAACCTTTGAAATGCTTCCCCACGAATATATAACAAAAGAACGGATTGTCTGGCATGCCAGTGCAAGAAGGAAAGAGGTCTGAGATGGTCGTTGCCCCTAGAGTCTTCACATCTGTCATTGAACAGAAACCCTACACCTGTATCGCCATAGGTCCCACAGGTGTGGACCTGCCCTCCTACCTGCTTCAGGGACAGAAAGCTCCCGGCTATATCGTACGGCCGGGCGAAGAGCCACAACCATGGTATTGGGAAGGGCTTTCCATCGCCGAAGAGATGCGATGCCTCTACTTTAAGAAAATCAATATTTTCTCCATCACCGAGATAGCCACGACAAAGCGCAAAGAGGCCCTTAGCCTTGTCAGGGAGCTTGCCCAGGGCCTTGCGACGCTGAGTGCCAAGTTTCTCGACCTCTCCAGCAACACCCTCCCCCTGTGGAGGGTCTGGGGCATCCAGGAGGGGGGCTTCCTCATCCTGAGCCAGGACCTCGCTGACCTGTTCTCCTCCTGTGCTGAGGAGGAGAGGCGCTACACCATGATATCAGCGTGGGTGCACCATGGCATCCACACCCCCTTCGCACTCTCGGACCAGATGACGCAGCTACTCTACTACGCAGCAGCCGGTTTCCCTCCCTTTGGGGCAGCTGAAACCCGGGAAGACGGCTTCAAGGCCCTTCCGTTGAGCCTCTGCTCCACTGGCCTTGAACAGGGCAGCGCCTCCTTCATCGATGCCGTCCTTCGCCTGAGCCTGTCAAAACAGCGTGAAGCGAGCGGCAATATGGAGAGCCAGAGGGCCCTCTCGTGGTTTGTGAAGGCAACTGAGAACCTCAAGTGGAACCTGGCAGATCGCCAAGAGGCGCCGACCTATGAGCAGATGAGGGGCGTGAGCACCAGCGCCTCCTTCCTGGAGGACCAGAAGAAGCGTTCGGACAGAAGTGTCTTCTGGAGAAAGAAGGGGTGGATCGTCGTCAGTGTGACCGCTGTCGTTATCCTTGTAGTCTGGTTTACCACAGGACGGATCAAGGAGGCCCTGGCACCTCCCTATACAGCAGGGATGACCGCTCAAGAGGTCATACAAGAGTACTACTATGCCCAAAACGAGCTTGACCTGCAGAAAATGGAGGCATCCCTTGCAAAGAAGGTGAAGAACCCTGCCGCCATGGAGGTGACCAACCTCTTTGTCTCACGGCAGACCCGCCAGGCCTATGAGGGCATAACAACGCAGATAGACCCCAACACATGGATAGCCCAAGGAAAGCCGGACCTGTTGGAAGGGACCTTCCTCTATGGCATCTCCGACATCCAGGTGAGGGCGATAGACAGCGAAACGTATGAGGTCACCAGCGTGCTCCACTCACCCTACCCGTACTTTGAGGACCAGGAGAATACCCTGATCAAGGCAGGGGAGACGGTAATCTTCAGGTATAGGCAGGTGCAGTACTTCAGCCTTGGTGTGCATAAGCGGGGTTGGCTGGAGATTACATCCTTGGAAAACAGGGAACTTGAGAGGATGGACAACCTTATGATCCCAACCTTCAAGCGGGAGACCAAAACTATCGGTACGCCTCAATAAGGGAGAGGATTGGTTGTTTGTCTTGGGGATTCATCCATGTTACGTCGGCAAAGCTCTTGAAGAAGGTCATCTGCCGCTTCGCGTAGTGGCGGCTGTTGCGCTCTATCTGCTTGCCTATCATCGCACGCGATGACTCCCCGCTCCTCCTTGCTTGGAAGAACTCCTTGTACCCGATGCCCTGCAGACCGGGCCAACTCTCATCAGCTCCCATCTCAATGAGGGTGCGGATCTCATCGACCAACCCCTCACTGAACATCTGAGCCACCCTCAAGGCGATGCGTTGCTTCAGCTCATCGCCCTCACGCCAAAGCCCGATGACCAGGGGCTTCATCCCGTTGCGGGGCTCTGAGGGTATGCTATAGCTGCTCAGAGGCCTGCCGGACCCTTCATAGACTTCCAAGGCGCGTGAGACCCTGTACATGTCCGAAGGATGGATCCGTTTGGCTGAGACGGGATCGACCTGGCAAAGGCGCTCAAATGCCCAAGCGTCCCCTCGCTTGGCTATCTCGCTAGCAAGCCTGAGACGCACGCCCTCATCACTGGGGGGAGCCTGGGCCAGGCCAAAGTAGAAATGCTTGAAATAGAAGGCGGTGCCTCCGCTGAGCACAGGGATTTTTCCCTGTGCATGGATCTCGCGGCATGCCTGGTCGGCATACGTGACGAAATCCCCTACGCTGAACTGCTGCCAGGGGTCAAATATGTTGATAAGATAGTGGGTAATTGCTTGGAGGGTCACAGCGTTGGCCTTGGCCGACCCTATATCCAAGTGTCTGTACACCTGGATGGAGTCGGCATTGACCACTGCATACTTCTCGGGATCGAGATCCATGAGAAGGTCGGTTTTCCCTACGCCGGTGGGACCGAACAGGAAAACGACAAGCTCAAAAGGATTAGAGCAGGTCTGGAGCTTCGAAGTGGATTTCACCGTTAAGGGCTCTTCTGAGTACTTCGCTGACAATCTTGCCATTGTTTTCCTCTATCTCCTGACCACCACAACCGGGATTACTCAAAATGATGGCCTCTTTGATAGCCACACAGGTAATCTCGTAAATATTCCCTTCATAATCAATTAGGGTGTCCAATGGAATGCTCACTATCGATACTCCTTCTACTAGATAATACAACTACATCACTATAATGAATTACAACAAGAATGTACAGCGCTCAAAAAGCGTGTCTGTACCCAAACCGGACAAACTCCCTGATGCTCTTTTCCAGAAGCCCTGAAGAGGGAGTGCCCCCCACCCAACCCAACCCCTTGGGCAGATAGGCAAGCTCGCAAAAAAGAATATCCATAACCCCCGGTGCCTCCAAGGAGAGCTGCAGCAGGAGTCCCGCCTGCAGGCTAAGGGCCTTCTCAAACTCCCAGCCCATGCGCAAGGTGGGACCGACCCCTATGGCAAGGATAGAGCCGACCTTTCCCTTATAGAGAATGTTCATGCTAGCCACTGGGGTGGAATACCACCCTTGGCTGCTATCCAGAGAGCCCAAAAGGGGCAGCGATATGGAGATGTTCTGGTCTATCGAGTTGGTGAGGTAGCCCACCTCAACCGAGGTGGAGGTGATCGACTGCGACAATCCCAGATAGGGGGCGGCAGGAAGGAAGGCAAGCAGAACTGCTGCCAACAGCACCGCTGCTACTGATCGTTTCATCGTGATGACTCTTTTTGCAATTTCTTTACCCTGGCGATTATCAGGGAGGCAACTTCACCCGGCTCCAAAGTTGTGGTATCGATGACCATGTCCGCTACCGAGGTGTCCCCGTTGTCGATACCATAGAGGCGCTTGTAGCGGGCACTGTCGTTCTTGTCCCTTTGGGAAGTCTCAAGAAGTCGTAGGGAGAAGGTGCCCCCTTCGCGCTTGAGCACCCTTTTTGCCCGCTCTTCGGTCGTTGCTGTGAGGTAGATTTTCAGATCAGCCTCCTTGAGCATCCAGATGGCCAGACGGCTTCCCAGGACACAGCTCTCCACCTCCATGGCCATCTCCACCTGGCGGCGGTCGACCTCAAGGTCATATGCATCGCTTTGCTCAGCCAGGCTGCACAGTTGCCAGAACTCCATGCCTTTCTCCTGGGCAAGGGTCCGGAAGGTGAAGTTGATCATGGCAAAGCCCAGGGCCTGGGCAACCATACTGCTTACGGTGGTGTTTCCACACCCACTTTTTCCACTGATAGCTATGCGCACTAGAAGCCCCTACTCGATGTTGCGAATCTGTTCGCGTATATTTTCCAGGCCATCCTTCATGCGGACAACCTGTAGATTCAACTCCACCATCTGGCTTTTGCTGCCGATGGTGTTGATCTCCCTAAGCATCTCCTGACAGAGGAAATCCAAGCGTTTGCCCACAGGCTCCTCTTGCCCAAGGAGGTTGAAGAACTCCTTCAGATGGACATCCAGGCGCTTGATCTCCTCATTGACCGAGTATTTGACCAGCATGACTGCTACCTCGGCGAGGATTCTGTTCTCATCATAGTTCTGGTCTGCGAGCATCTCATCAAAGCGCGATCGCACGTTGGTCTTCACCAGATCCTCCAGCTCCGGGGAATGGGAAGCTATGATGGAGTGGCCCTCACTGACGATCAGGCCCATCTTCTGTAGGTCCGCCTTGGTATGGGAGCCCTCGCGGGCCTTACTCTCCCCAAACTGAACCAGAGCGGATGCAAGGGTGGAGAAAAGTGAAGTCCGGTAGATTTCACTGTCACTTTGCCTGACGCTGGTGATCACCCCTTCACTGCCCAGGAAATCAGCGAGCTCAGGCTTGAGGGCCTTGCCGCTGATGGCGGCTATCTGGGCGAACGCCTCGCTATATCGCTTGACGGCAAGCTTGTCCACCACTATCTCCATATCGGAGGAGAGGGTCTTGATCCTGATGTTCACCTCAACATGGCCACGGCTTGCGACCTTCTTGATCGCATCGTCTATCTCGATCTCAAAAGGAGCGAGATAGAAGGGGATGTTATGGTTAATTTCCAGATATCTGCTGTTGTAGGACTTCAGCTCGACAGAGATCTGAAACTGTTCGTTCAACTCTTCAGCTGATCCGTATCCGGTCATGCTTTTCATCAAAGGCTCCTTCTTGAGCGAGCTATCCGCTCACTTAGGGCTCGGTTGTTACCAGCACCCATCGTAATGCACAAAGTCTGGGGTTGCAACCAGGTGCTGGCTATCGCGACAGCCTCGTCATCGCTTGAAGCATATATACTCGCTTGGAGGCGACAGCGCGTCGTCCTCATAATCCTCTCGCCGATGGCCTGGGCGAGAATCTTGCCCATGTCCTCATCACCTTCAGGAGAGTTGTCCTGTCGTGCCGAGCCATAGCAGGCTTGCACGATAAGGCGGTCCGCCATACCTAGGGCAAGGACAAAATCCTTGAGCAGGGCCTCCGTCCTGCTTGCGGTGTGGGGGGCGAACACCACCAAGATCGGCCGATTTGGATAGCGCGCGTGCAGTTCGTCCAAGGTGGCGATGATTTCCGTCGGATGATGGGCATAGTCGTCAAAGTACGTGACCCCACCCTCCTCCATCATCAGGTCACACCTGCCCGCCACACCGGGAAAGGAGGCGAGCTTCCTACTGAGCATCAGGGCAAGGGTGGGGACAATCTCAGAAGTGATGAGGGTGCCTTCCTCCAGATAGAGCTTGGGGTTCTCCCTGTCCAGTATCATCGCAAGGGCCAGGACCACCGCTCCAATCTGGTTGCCTACCAGGGCGCGCTCCTCAACAGGGAGAGTAAAGCTGACCCGGTCAAGACAGGAGAGGGTGTATGCCTTTTCATAGCTCTCCTTGATGATACGAAACGGTCCGCTATCATCAAAGCCATAGGACATGACGGTAAGGTCCTCCCGTTTGCCCCTTGCATAGGAGGCAAGGCTCTTCGAGCCCGGGTTGTCACTGCAACAGATCAGAAAGCCCCCGATGGCAAGGTTGTCCACAAACTTCTCAAAGCTGCGATGCACCTGGCTTTCAGAGGCGAAGTAATCAGGGTGGTCAAGCTCGACGTTGGTCACCAAGGCCCCCCTCAGCTGGTAGGAGAGGAAATGGTCCTGGTACTCACACGCCTCAAACAGGGCACACTCACTGCCTTGGAAGAAAGGCTGGGTCCTGCCCAACACATGCGAGCCGAAGATGCTGTAAAAGGGAAACGCCTTGAGTGTTCCTGTAGAGAGCAGATAGGAAGTGAGGGCTACTGTGGTGGTCTTTCCATGGGTTCCAGCCACTGCATAGCTGTCACCTAGGGTGGAGAGGTGGGAGAGGAACTGCGGATAGGAGTAGAGCGCAAGGCCAACGCTGGCAGCCTCGGCGAGTATGGGCAGCTCTACAGGATAAGCAGAGCTGTGGATGACCATATCGGCATCACGATCAAGGGCGGAGGGGGAGAACCCCTTGTGCACAGCAATGCCATGTGAGGCAAGAAGTTCATCGGTGGCGAAGTATTCGGCTGAATCGCACCCCGACACAAGGGCCCCAGAGGCTTTGAGCAGGATGGCCAGCGAGGCCATGCCTGTCCCTTTTATACCTACAAAGTATACCGTGCGTCCTGAAAAATTCACCCTTGCTCCTCTGTCTAAAAAAGGAAAAAAAAGACTGCCTACAAGGACAGTCTCACATGCAAACTCAAAACGGTTATTTTGCTGCAGCAGCCTTGATGGTGGAATTGCATGCTTTGCATACTTTTGCCTTCTCACCTTCAACGGTGGCTTCATACAGAATCTTTACTTGTGTTCGCTTGCAGACCGGGCACGTGCCCCGTCCATGGTTAAATTCCTCGCGGATACCACTACCTCTATGTGCTTTGGACATATACTTTACTCCTTA
>CAZGOK010000058.1:0-9991 GCA_964527665.1 uncultured Sphaerochaeta sp. | reverse complement strand
AGTGCTCGGTGACATAGTTGATGACCTCCTGCCTCCGTTCATAGCAGAAGTCGATGTCAAAGTCAGGCATGCTGACACGGTCGGGGTTGAGGAACCGCTCAAAGAGCAAGTTGTACTTGATGGGGTCGACGTTGGTGATGCCAAGGCTGTATGCGACCAGCGACCCTGCTCCACTGCCGCGCCCCGGTCCTACGGGGATGTCATGGTCCTTTGCCCACTGGATATAGTCCATGACGATGAGGAAGTACCCTTCGAAGCCCATGTCGATGATGACACCCAGCTCGAAGTCCAGCCTTGTCTGCAACTCCTCGGTGATGGTTTCGTACCGTTCCTTCAATCCTTCGTTTGAAACGTGGCGTAGGTAGGCAGCCGGATTTTCAAAGCTGTCGGGTACCTTGAAGTCAGGTAGGAGGGGCCCTGGCAGATGGAGCTCAAGATTGCACCTTTGTGCGATCTTGTGCGTATTGGCGAGGGCCTCGGGGCACCAGGCGAAGAGCTCCTGCATCTCCTGGTAGCTTTTCATATAGAATTCTGGGCTGGGGAAGCGCATCCTGTCCGGATCGTTCTTCTTGGAGTTGGTGCCGATGCACAGCAGGAGGTCCTGGGCATTGGCATCACTTTTTTCGATGTAGTGTATGTCGTTGGTGCAGACCAGGGGTATGCCCGTCTCATCGCTGAGCTTCTTTAGAAGTGGGTTCGTCCTCTTCTGCTCGGTGAGGCCGTGGTCCTGCATCTCAAGGTAATAGCGATTGTCATCGAATACAGAGGCGAACCAGAGGGCGCGCTCCTTTGCCTCGTCGTACTGGTCGCGAAGCAGGTTCTGCAAGATCTCCCCACCAAGGCAGGCAGAGAGGCAGATCAGGCCCTCGTTATACTTGAGCAGCAGCTCATCATCGATTCTGGGCTTGAAGTAGAACCCCTCGGTATAGGCAAGGGAGTTGAGATGCATCAGGTTGTGGTAGCCTGTCTCGTTCATTGCCAGGAGGATGAGGTGGTACTGGTTGGGCTTCTTGCCCCCCACCATGGTCTTCTCCCACCGGCTT
Source organism: uncultured Sphaerochaeta sp. (assembly GCA_964527665.1). Classification (GTDB taxonomy): domain Bacteria; phylum Spirochaetota; class Spirochaetia; order Sphaerochaetales; family Sphaerochaetaceae; genus Sphaerochaeta. Next base: position 8,948 of record CAZGOK010000058.1, on the reverse strand, counting down.
GTGGGATTGGAGTAGAACTCGCACCCTATGATCGGATTGATGCCCGCCTCCTTTGCTGCAAAGTAGAAGCGCAGGGCACCGAACATGTTGCCATGGTCGGTGATGGCGAGGCTGTGCATATTGAGTGCCTTCGCCTTCTCCATATAGCGCTCGATCGGGGCGGCCCCGTCGAGCAGGGAGAAGTCGGAGTGGTTGTGCAGATGTGCAAAGGGCTCATATTCGTATAGGGATTCTTCCATGAAACATGCTCCAGATGATTACGTTTGCAGGGTTTTTGAGTTCAGTTTATGAAGAACGGATTCAAACATTCGTCGTCCTCTTTCAAGCTGCAAGGCGGTGATAGTGCTGTATTGCTTTTTAAGTTCTGCAACCAGCTCATACGAAATCGTGTTGACCCGCTCGGGGTGTATGGGTAGGGTGAGCGAGGATAGTTTGGATTCGATGTCCTTGCTCATATAAAAGGCTTTGGTCGGGAAGTTCATGCAGAACTGCACTTTGCTCAGGGAGTTCTGGCTCCGATTGGCCTGAAATGCGAATATAACACACTTCTCTGTGTTGCGCATAGGGTCCTCAACGGTAAAGAGCGAGTGGAAATCCCCATAGTCCAGACCGATGCGAATTCTGGTCAAAAGGGCATTTCCCACCCCAAGGGCGAGCTTGCCCTCCTTGTCATACATGCGGGCCACCGGTATCCAGTGGGTGGAGATTTTCCCCCCTTGGTAGAACTTGAACTCAGCCGATGCATCCAGGATCGCCAAGGTGGTGGAGAGGGCGAGCCTCATGTCAGGGATGCACAACGAGCCTCCGACCGTTATCTGGCGCCTGACGATCTGGGAGGCGAGGGTCTCCAAGGTCTCCTGCAGGATCTCAGGGAGGACGAGCTTTCCTGCATACAGCAGCTGGGAGGCGCTGACCATCGAGCCTATCTCGACGAACCGGTCGTTGCGTGTGATCTTCTTCATCTCCTCCATCCCGCCCAGGTCGATGATGGACTCGTTGGAGTCGCTTGGATAGTACTCCTTCTGGCTCATGATGTAGGTTCCCCCTGCCCAGAGGCGGGCATTGGGGTAGCGTAGGATGGTCGCATTGAACTCATTGAGTGTCTTTGGGGTATGGATGACCGGAGACCTAATTCCTTGGTACACGTTTTCTCCTCCTGAAGGTGAGTGCCGTCTCGACGATCTGCACGAGCTCGCTCATGTGCATGCACTGGCAGGTGTTCAGTGAGAGCTCCTGTATGATGGCCTGCTCATCAAGGCCTTCATCCAAGGAGGTGGGAATCCTTGGGCGGCTCATGATGGGCCCTGTCCTGGTGGGGCGGACGTTGGTGAGGGTTTGCAGGATGGATTCGATGATCAGTGTCTTGGAAGCATAGCAGTTGGGGCACGGGGTGTTTCCGTTTCGCAGGTAGGCTCGCTCGATGTCCCTACACAGGCGTGTCTTCTGGTAGCTTTCGAACGTGCTGATCGTGGCATCCTTCAGGCGGAAGGCCGGGATGACGCAGCTTAGGGTAGCCTCCTCGTTGAGCAGGACTATGCAGTTGCCACACGCCTCCCCCTTGCAGTGGCATAGCAGCGAGTGGATGCCCACATCCTCCATAAGGATGAGCGAGAGCGGCTTGTTGGAGTTTACTGAAAGCGATAGGGCCTTCCCGTCGATGGTGCACTCTATTTTCATTTGTTTCCCCTCAGAGCATCTAGGATTATCTCTCCGGTCACCGGCACCTTGGGAATGTGGGAGCCCAAAGCCTGTTGGAGAGCAGAGACAAAGGCGGCGGTGGCCGCACCCTTCAGGGCACTGGTCACCGAAGAGGATATCTGCTCACCCTCCTCCTTGATCACGATGTCGATCGAAAAGCTCTTGTCACTGGAAAGCAGGGCACCCCCCTCGAGCAGGGTGCTTACGATGGTGTGGCGAATCTTGCTGCGCAGTGCACGCTCGTCATAGACCTTGCCCGTTGTTATGGTCACCCAGACATTGCGAACCATCGGCTGCAGCGTAACGGTCAGGATCTCCAGCTCAAGGGCCAGGGCGACCCAGCTGTTGGAGGCGAACAGGGAGCCCTTTGCCCCTCCCATGCGGGAGTGCAGCACACTCTCGCAGATGGGAAGCGGCTGCACAAATCGTTTTTCCTTTATCTGTATGCACGCCCTTTGGATCTGTTGGGGCATCCTCCCGCTGTTGGCAGAGAGCACCGAAGGGCCGCTGTCCAGCAGTTCCTGCTCGTCACTGGGAAAGGAGATGTTCCCCTTCTCTACACCGAGCTCCTCACAGATGATCTGCTTCCAGATCTCCACACTAGATCCGTTGGTGTAGAAGGAGGTGTTGCACTCCACCTTGTTGTTGGGGTTGAGCTGCACCTGCACCGACTGCTGTGGCAAGCTCTTGCACTCGCTGCTGAAGCCGCTGATGCCCGACCCGCACGCCAGGGCCGCGCCCCTGCTGTAGTTGAAGAAGGTGGACAGGCGTACCTTCATGTTCGATTGCAGTTCGTATGCAGCGCTTTTGCGCTGGAAATCCGAACGGGTGCAGACGTCGGTGATCGCCTCCTTCAGCTTGGAGAGCTTGTCGAACTTGATCACAGGCAGGTGGGAGGCGCTTTCCGAGGCGAATTTAAGTCTCCAGGCATAGGAGGTGTAGCCGGTGAGCTTTGCTATCTCACTGTAGTGGCTCTCTGTGGATGCGAGGGCATCACAATAGCCAAGGTCCCCATAGAAGTGAGCTGGAGCGGTGTTGCTTGTCAAGAAGGTGATGGAGACGGAGAGGGCCTCCAGGGGGTAGATGGGCACAAGGCCCGCTATGATCTGGTTGGACATCTCTTCGGTGAACAGGGGGGTGCTGCCCTGGTCGACCTTCACCGTGATCGCTTCGGCCTGCGCCTTGCCGTCAGGGAAGAACCAGCTCTTCCTCCTGATGGATATCTCCGGTCTGAAATTCTCTATTTTGCACTGCAGCTCAACAGGGCTCTCTGCCTTGATCGCGGCCACAGCTGCTATTGCAGCGAGGCGCGTGGGGCCGATGAGCATCTCGTCATGGGGTGCATAGAAGGGCTGGCGGTGTATGATGATTTTCTTTTTGGGTATGGTGGTGACTTCGCTGATGGTCTCGCGCACATGTGCCGGCCATTGGGTCGGCAGGTAGACATGCAGCTTGTCCTCCACAAGGTTCACGCTTATGCGTGTGATGTTGTTGTTGGTGTAGCCGGTACCACGGAACCTGTAGAGGCGCTCCATGTCCAGCAGCCCCTCGCTGGTGGTGGCTGTCTCCATGTTCCCAAAGAGATAGGTAAAGGGGGAGGAGACTATCTGCTCGGACTTGAGGGAGATGTTCGAAGTGGGGCCATCGGGGGAGGGCTCCTCGTAGGAGACCTGTATCTCCCTGCTTTTTAGCTGGACCGACTCGCTGTCATACCCGAAGAGGGCAAGGATCGGCTGGTTCCGGTAGGAGACCTGAGCCGATGTCAGCAGCGTCGCCGCATTGTCCAGGACCCGTATGCGGTTGGTCCCCGGGATATCCCTTGCCGCAACGAGTACATAGTTGTTGTCCAACGGGGGCATCTTGATCTCGCTGATCTTGCCGGCGTCGATGTCGGAGGTGATGACAATGCCGTGAAGCACATGTGCTTTGTAGATGGGCTCTCTTTTCTCTGCCATGGTATGTCTTCCTCTCTCGCTAAGAAAGATACCATGTTGGCCCATTATCTGCAATGAGAGAAAGGCCCACCTTCTCTCTACTTCTCCGCTTGCAAAACAGGGGGAAGGGAGAGTACCATGGGTGCATGAACACCCATGAGACAGATCCCCGTCAGGAGATAGAAAGCCTTGCTGAAAAGCTGAGGGCATACCAAAGAGCCTACTATGTAGATGCGCGCCCTCTTGTCAGTGACCTTGAGTATGACCGTCTCTTTGACCGGTTGCAGGGCCTTGAGGAGGAACACCCCCATCTCAGGCTTCCCGACTCCCCCTCCTTAAGGGTGGGAAGCGACCTCAGCAGTGAGTTTCCTGAGGTTGAACACACCCTGCCGGTGCTGAGCCTGGACAAGGCGTACAAAGCTGAGGAGGTCTCCTCGTGGATGGCCAAGACAGCGGCCAAGGTCGCTCAGGAACTCTCCTTTGTCGTGGAGGAGAAGATGGACGGGGTCTCCATCGTCCTGTACTACGAACAGGGATTGCTCACCCGGGCTGTGACTCGGGGGAATGGGGTGGTCGGCAACGACGTGACTGCCAACATAAAGACCATCGCATCCATACCCCTGAGGCTGCCCGAAGAGGTCACCCTGGCTGTGCGCGGCGAGGTCTTCCTCCCCAAGGAGGAGTTCCTCGCTCTGAACAAGCGCATGGAGACACCCTACGCCAACCCCCGCAACCTGACAGCCGGGACCATCAGGCGGATAAAGAGCAGCGAGGTTGCCAAGGTTCCCCTGAGGATCTTTGTCTACGAAGGGTTCTGGGAAGGCGATCGCTGCTGTACCGACCATATTGCCATACTTGCAAAGCTCGCTTCCTATGGTTTCGCCCTCAATCCTGACATCGCCCTCTTTTGCCCTAGCGTTGGGGATGCACAAGCGAGGTTGGCCAAGGCCGGCCTGGAGGGAGAGGCGCTTTCGTATGCAGCCTTTGACGACTATGTACAGGAGCACACGGCAAAAAGAACGAGCCTTCCCTATGAGATAGATGGCCTGGTGATGAAGGTAAACGAGCTCTCTGTGCGTGAGAGCCTAGGCTATACCGAGCACCACCCAAGGTGGGCCTTGGCATACAAGTTTGAGTCTCCCCAGGCCCAGACGACAGTTGAGAACATAGAGGTGCAGGTGGGCCGGACCGGAAGGGTCACCCCTGTCGCCAGGGTTACACCCGTGCTTGTAGGGGGCTCGACAGTGTCAAACATCACGCTGCACAACCAGGACTATATCAATATGCTGGAACTGGCCATCGGTGACAGTGTAGAGATCTCCAAGCGCGGTGATGTCATCCCGGCCGTTGAGCGCGTGATAGAGAAGAATGAATTGGGGAACAAGGTCTGGACCCTGCCCGAGAGCTGCCCCAGTTGTGAAACGAAGCTCGTGGTCCGTGGGGCGCACACCTTCTGTCCCAACCCCTCCTGTCCTGACCAGGTCAGCGCCCGGCTGAAGTTTTTCGTCGGGAAGGCACAGATGGACATCGACTCATTTGGGCCCGAGACCATTACCACCCTCATCGACCTCGGCCTGCTTGAGGATGTCTATGACATCTACACCATCGATTATGAGAGGGCCCTCAGTGATGTCCCCGGTTTTGGCGAGAAGAAGATCGCCGCCATCATGGCAGGGGTGGAGAAGAGCAAGGCCCAGAGCTTCAGGCGGGTCCTTGTCTCCTTGGGAATTGGTGAAATTGGGAAGAAGGCGGCAGACCTCCTGGTGGAGAGCGGGATAACGAGTATGGATGGACTGCTTGCTATTGCTGACCGTGATGATGAGGCGACCCTTACTTCCATCAAGCAGATCGGGCCCAAGAGTGCCCGTCTGCTCATCGATGGCCTGAAGGATCCTGGAATGCGTGTTCGCATTGAGCACTTGCGCGAGGCAGGGTTGCAGTTTGAAGAGAAAAAAACAGATACAACGACCGTTGAACAGAGCTTTACAGACCAGACTTGGTGTGTGACCGGCTCGTTTGAACAGTTCAATCCACGCACCCTTGCCCTGGAAGAGATCAAGAAGCGGGGAGGGAGGACCACCACCTCCGTTACCGGCAAGACCACCTTCCTGCTTGCAGGCAGTGGGGCGGGCGGCAAATTGGCCCAGGCGAACAAGCTTGGGGTCAAGGTTGTGGATGAAGAGGCTTTCCTTGTTATGCTGCAAGGGACGAAACCACAGAAAAAACAAGAAGATACGCAAGGGGAATTCTCTTTTTCGTGACATTTGAGCAAAAACGCTATATACAGGAAGAAGCATGTACAGAGGAGTCAGTATGCATGAACTAGCCAACGAATTGAACACGGCTTTGAAAGGGACCATAGTAGACGAGATGTTTTCAGCTGTAGGGAGGAGAATGTTCTTTCCCAAGGGCATCGTGGCCCAGGCTGCCGAGGCCAAGAAGAAGGCCACACGGTTCAATGCGACCATAGGGATGGCAACAACCCATGGCAAGCCTATGCATCTGAGTGATATCTACAGCCAGTTTGCAGAGAACGCCCTTACCCCTGGCCAGATCTTTGCCTATGCCCCGGGAGGCGGGGACCCGGAGCTTCGTGAGGTGTGGAAAACTGAGATGATCAGGAAGAACCCTTCCTTGCAGGGCAAGGCTTTCTCCCTTCCCATCGTAACAGGCGGCCTTACCCATGGCCTGAGCCTGCTCGCCCAGCTCTTCTTTGAAGAGGGTGACACCCTTGTTGTTCCCGACCTCGCTTGGGATAACTATGAGTTGATATTTGCCCACCAGGTTAATGCGACGATCATGACATTCCCTTTCTATACCGAAAGCGGTGCCTTCAATGTGGAGGCCCTCAAGGAGACCCTTGCCTCAATACCTGGCAAGAAGGCCCGCCTCCTGCTGAACTTCCCGAACAACCCCACAGGCTTTTCCCCCAGCAAGGACGAGATGAGGCGGACCAAAGATGCCCTTGTCGAGCTTGCCCAAGGGGGCATGAAGCTGATGGTCATCAGCGACGATGCCTACTTTGGCCTGTTCTTTGAAGAGGAAACTGAGAAAGAGAGTCTGTTTGCATCGCTGTGTGATGCCCATGAGAATATCTTTGCGGTCAAGGCCGATGCTGCGACCAAGGAGGAGATGGTATGGGGCTTCCGTATCGGTTTTGTCACCTATGGGTGCAAGGCATTGAAGGCCGAGCACTACGATGCCTTGAACAAGAAGACGCTGGGCATCATCCGCAGCACCGTCTCCAACTGTGACCGTCCCGGTCAGAGCCTGGTGCTCAAGGCAATGCGTGATGGCAAGATGTATCATGCTGACAAGGCTGCGGCCTTCACCGAGATGGAGAAGCGTTATCGCATCATCAAGACAGCCCTGGTAAAGCATGAGGGCAGCGAGCTGCTCAAGCCCTATCCTTTCAACAGTGGCTATTTCATGGCCTTCAGATGCAAGGGCAGCTCTGAGGTTTTGCGTAAACACCTGTTGGAGTCCTACCAGATCGGGTGCATCAACATCGCCGATACCACCTTACGGCTTGCCTATTGTTCGGTAGAGTGTGATAAGATAGAGGAGCTGGTAGATTTGGTCTATCAGGCGGCAGGAGAAGCATGGAACTAAAGGCAAAGCTCTATCTGGTCGATGAGGAAGGCAACAAATTCATGGGAATAGGGGTGTTGTGGCTCTTGCAGCACATACGGGAGCACAAGTCTTTGCGCAAAGGCTCGTCGGTCCTGGGTATCTCCTATTCCAAGGCTTTTGCGATGATCCGCAATCTGGAGAAAAGCCTGGGTGTTGCCATCCTCGACCGGAAGAAGGGCGGGGCTAGGCGCGATGGTGCAACCCTGACTCCCTTTGCAGAGCAATTCATCATGTTGTATGAGACGTTTGAGCAGGAGGCCAAGCTTACCCTTGATCGGCCGTATGAGCAGTTCAGGGAAGACCTTTCGCTCCTGTTTGACAAGGACGAAGATCACGGAGGTCTGTAGTGAATTCCAAGAAGATTGATTTTACCATTCCAAATTTGGGCGAGGCGAAGATATTCTCACCCATTATGATGAGCTCTACCCGAAATGACGGGCAAGCCGATTATGTCTCTGATGAAGACCATATCCTCTATAGCATCGATACGGACAACGATGAGAAGGGACGACCGGTCCCCCGTCATGATGAGACCGTCGAGCTTGCAGGCCCCCGTGAGAAGATTTACTACAATCCTGCCCACACCCATGCTGCCATCACCACCTGTGGTGGCATCTGCCCGGGTATGAACAACGTCATCCGTGCTGTTGTGCGTTGTTTCTGGTACCGCTACGGGGTACGCAGGATCAGCGGGGTGCAGTTCGGTTACCAGGGCCTTTTGGAAAACAGCCCCTGGCCCCTCATTCCCCTTGATCCGGATGTCGTCGATGATATCCAGGAAAAGGGTGGTACCATCCTTGGCTCCGCCCGTGGCGGTGGCAAGAAGGTCGATGAGATCGTTGATACGCTGGAGAAGCTGAACATCAACATTCTGGTGACTGTCGGTGGGGACGGGACGCTTCGTGGTGCTTCGGAGATAAGCGATGAGATCAAGAAACGGGGCCTGAAGATATCCATCATAGGGATTCCCAAGACCATCGACAACGACCTCTCCTTTATCCAGAGCAGCTTTGGCATGGATACGGCTGTACAGATGGCTGTTCCTGTGGTCCGGTGTGCCCACATCGAGGCTAAGAATGCCATCAACGGCATTGGCCTGGTAAAGGTGATGGGCCGCCATTCGGGCTTCATTGCTGCGAACACCTCCCTTGCCCAGAGTGATGTGAACTTCTGTCTGATACCTGAGAACCCGTTTGACCTTGATGGACCCCAGGGCTTCCTTGCCAACCTTCGCAGGCGCATCCTTGACCGTGGGCATGCGGTGGTGCTGGTCTCTGAAGGAGCCGGGCAGGAACACGCTCCCTCCACAGGAGAGACCGATGCGTCAGGTAACGTAAGGTTCCATGACATCGGTATCTTCCTGAAGGAGAAGATCCTTGATTACTTCGCAGAAGAGGGCATCAAGTGCAACGTAAAGTACATCGATCCTTCCTATATCATCAGAAGTGCTCCTGCAGACTCCTTTGACTCGATCTACTGTGCCCGTCTTGGCGCCCATGCCGTGCATGCCGCCATGACAGGCAAGACCAAGCTCCTGATAGGCCTGATGAACAACAGGTTCGTCCACCTTCCCATTGATGTTGCAGTAGGGGCGCGCAATCATGTGGATCTTGAAGGTTCGCTGTGGAGGGATGTGTTGGAGAATACCCGTCAGCCCTTCAGCATGAAGAACATTGAGGAAGA
>CAZGOK010000057.1:0-10148 GCA_964527665.1 uncultured Sphaerochaeta sp. | reverse complement strand
AGCCAGGAAGAACTCTCAAGACAGCTCGATACGGTCTTTGGTCTGGAAGAGCTTGGAGACCTGAGAGGGGATAGCGCCCTACGAAGGATCCACTTCGACTGGATTGATGCTGGAGAGAAAACCCAGCGTACCGTAGCCCGCCTCTCCGGACAACTGCGCCGCTTCTTGGATGACCGCGTAGTCCTTGAGAATCGCCGAATCACAGAAATATTGGATAGCATTGAGAAACAAGCCTTCAAGGTAAAGGATCATACCCTCACCATGGACTGGATGGAGGTGGAGGAGTCAAAGGTCACCATCAACCTGCCGATGGAGCAACCGCTGTACTCACCACCACCGGTCCAAGAGTTGGTATCGATGATAGAAATCGAAGACGAACAGGATATCGACACCTCCGGACTCTTCAACCTCGTATATGTGGACAGGGAGAGGCTGCACAGGAATATCAAACAAGCCCTTGAGAATAGGGGACAGATTCGCCTTGATGAGCTGTTGGAGAAGAATCCTCTCGAACAGGGGCTTGCAGAACTTCTGACCTACCTCCATATTGCTGAAGTGGAACCCTTTGCCTCGGTATCAGAGGATGTAAAGGACTATGTGAAGTGGAGTGGTACCGGAGATACGTTTCGTAAAGCATGGTTTCCGAGGGTAATCTTCACACAAGGGAGCAGACATGGAGCATCATGACAGTGAGAACATCTCCGAAGTGGTTATCCACTTGATGCGGGGAATCCTTTATAAGGAAGAAAAGCCTAGGATCTGGCAAACCATGGAACAGTTTGAGGGAGCAGTGAGGGACCACCTGGCTATCATTAACCTGGACCTTGAAATATATGACAGTGATGGTTTTGCCTACCTTAAAAGTAAGGAAGAGCAGGAGGGTACTCCCTCCCTGCCACGCATTATGGCGCGAAGGCCTCTTTCCTATCCTGTCAGCCTGATGCTGGCCTTGCTGCGAAGAAAACTGACAGAGCATGATACCTACTCAAGTGAACCCCGCCTGATCATCGGAGTCGATGAGTTCACTGAGAGCATATCTGCCTTTTTTCCAACTTCCAACAACGAGGTCAAGGTCCTCAAGCGGATGGATGCACACCTACAGCGTATCCATGATCTTGGGTTCATCAGATTCATGGATGCCAAGAAGCAGAAGTTTGAAGTCAAGAGGATTCTCAAGGCCTATATTGATGCCCAGTGGTTGAGTGATTTCAATGTAAAACTGGAGGAGTATCTTGCTCATGGTTCAGATTCTGATGAAGGAGATAGTGATGTCTGACGGGTTTTTTGAGTTTGGCGATGATGATAGCTGTGCAGGCTTCAGGCTAGCGGAGATCCAGGTATATAATTGGGGAACATTTCACAACAAGGTGGTCACCATGACCCTGGGGGGGAAGAACAGCCTCCTCACCGGTGATATCGGATCAGGGAAATCGACCCTGGTCGATGCCATCACAACACTGCTTGTCCCCTCTCAGCGGGTAGCCTACAACAAAGCAGCCGGGGCGGACTACAAGGAGCGCTCCCTTCGCTCCTACGTGATGGGCTACTATAAGTCAGAACGCAGCGAGGGTGGATATGCCACCAAGCCTGTCCCCCTCAGGGAGGCAGGAACCACACACTCTGTCATCCTTGGAATCTTTTATAACGAAGTGCTCTCCCAGACTGTCTCCCTGGCCCAGGTCTTCCTGCAGAAGGATTCCACCGGCCAGCCGGACAGGTTTTTCATTGTCGCTGACAGGCTGCTCTCCATCCAGGAGGATTTCTCTGATTTTGGCAAAGATCTTTCAGCCCTCAAAAGGCGCCTTAAGAAAGAGGATGCCATCGAGATCTATTCCAGCTTTCCTGAATATGGGGCAGCTTTTCGCAGGCGATTCGGGTTGAAGAACGAACAGGCCCTGGATCTCTTTCATCAGACGGTATCCCTGAAGACGGTAGGAAACCTCACCTCCTTCGTCCAAGACCATATGCTGGAGAGCTTTGATGCCATCACCCCAATAGGGAATCTGATACATCACTTTGAGGATCTTGACAGATCCCACAATGCGATCTTACGAGCTAAAAAACAGATACAGGTCCTCTCTCCACTGGTTGGAAACCTCGATCAGCACCAAACACTCGAGCAGGAAGTGCATGAAAAGGTTGAGGTGCGCGATGACCTTAAGTACTACTTTGCAGAGTATAAGAGGGGCCTTCTTACAGGAGAGCTCAATAAGGAGCGTGAGACACAGCACAGACAAGATCAGAGGCTGGAGAGTTCCAACTCCCTTCTCGCATCCCTAGGGCGCGACCGGGATGAGATAAACCAGGCTATCACGGCAACGGCCGGCGTCCGCCTTGAAATCCTTCACAGCAAGAAAACAGCTTTGGAGAAGGAGAGGGACTCCCGCCTACGACGGTCTGAAGAGTATGAGGCAGTCGCTGCAAGGCTTGGCCTCCCATCGCTTATGGGCATTGAGCAGTTCATTGACAACCAAGGGGCCGCTCGCCAGCGCATTGTTGCAGTGGTTGACGAGCGCAACGAGCTTGAAGGTACCAAATCAGAACTCGATTACAGGCTGCGCAACCAAAGAGAGGAACAAGGGGCTATTGTTGAAGAGATCACCTCCCTCAAGGGCAGGAAGAGCAACATCGACGGGCGTCAGATTGAGATCAGGGGCCAGCTGTGCTCAGAGCTCTCCATAGAGGAGTCCTCCCTTCCCTTCATCGGCGAGCTGTTGGCTGTCAGAGATGATCAGGCCGAGTGGGAAGGGGCGATAGAGCGCGTGATGAGGTCCTTTGCCCTGACACTCCTCATCCCTGACCATCTCTACCAAAAGGTTACCCAATGGGTGGAAGCGACCCACCTGAGGGGAAGGCTTGTCTATTATCGGGTGACTGATAGGGAGCAAAAACCTGGAAAAGTTCTTTCCGGCTCCATCATAGAGAAGCTCACCATCAAGGGTGAGAGTACCTACTCCCCTTGGCTCGAACAGGAACTCCATAGCAGGTATTGGGACCTCATCTGCTGTGACGACCTTGAGCAGTTCAGACGGGTGAGTAGGGGCCTTACCCGTTCCGGGCAGATCAAGGGAAGCTCCATCCATCATGAGAAGGATGACCGGTTCGCTATCTCGGACAGAAGGCGCTATGTGCTGGGTTGGATCAATACCTCCAAGATAGCTGAGTTGGAACGCCTAGAGCAGCAGAAGGACCTCTCGATACAAGACTTGGAGTCCACCCTCTCAGGGATCAAGGAAGAGCAGGACCACCTTGAGGCGCAGATTCATGACCTCAAAAGCCTCATGAACTATACCCTCTACGAGGAGCTCGACTGGAAGACCCTTGCACAAACCATAGAGGAGGTAAGCTCTGAGATAGTGGCAGAGAAGCAACTGCTTGAAAGCCGCGCTGATATCCTTGACAACCTCCAGGAAAGGCTTGCCCAGGTCAATGTCAAGCTTGCATCCGAAGGGAAAAGACATTCTGACCTGCTGATCACGATAGGCAAGATTGAAAGCAGGATCGAATATCTTGATGGGCAGTTGGCCAGTATGGATCAGATTCTCTTGGCAAGTGCCAAACCACTGCAGAAGCTATGCGCCACCATTGAGCCCTTGACCCCCCTCTACATCGGGAACAAGAAAATAACCGTTGAGAATAGTGAAACTATGGAGCGGTCTTTCAGGGAGAAGATACAGTCAGAGATTGATAATGCCAAGAGAAAGCTTGATCGGCTGCGTGATTCCATCATATCAGCGATGGGCGATTTCAACCGGGAATACCCCACCGAGACGCGTGAGATGGATCCATCCATCGAGTCGGGCAAGGAGTATCGTAGGATTCTGGCAGAGCTGGTCAGGGAGAACCTCCCTAAGTTCGAAGAACAGTTCAAGGTCCTGCTCAATGAGAATACTATCCGAGAAATCGCTGGTTTCCAGGCTCGGCTTAACAAGGAGTACCAGCAGATCAAGGAGCGGGTGGACCAGATCAACAAGTCCCTCCATGGGATCGACTACAACAAGGACCGCTATATACTGCTTGAGGCTATGAACACCAACGATATAGAGATCCGAACCTTCAAACAAGACCTCAAGTCCTGTATCGAAGGTTCGTTAGGGGGGAAGCTTGACCAGCAGTACAGCGAATCTAAGTTCCTGCAGGTCAAGGACCTGATAAACCGCTTCAAGGGAAGGGAAGGCTATTCTGACATCGATAAGCGCTGGAAGGAGAAGGTGACCGATGTGCGCAACTGGTTCGCCTTCGCCGCCTCTGAGAGGTGGCGCGAAGATGATGCCGAGTATGAGCACTATACCGATTCAGGGGGCAAGTCAGGAGGACAGAAGGAGAAGCTGGCCTATACCGTCCTTGCAGCATCGCTTGCCTACCAGTTCGGCCTTGAGTGGGGGGAGGTGCGTTCCCGTTCCTTCCGTTTTGTCGTCATTGATGAGGCATTTGGCAGGGGCTCTGATGAATCGGCACACTATGGGCTGAACCTTTTCAAGCGACTCAACCTGCAGTTGCTGATAGTCACCCCGCTACAGAAGATCCACATCATAGAGCCGTATGTTTCTTCAGTGGGTTTCGTGCACAACCCCGCCGGAAAGGAATCGGTGCTGCGTACCTTCTCAATTGAGGAGTATATGCAGGAGAAGGAGAGCCATAACCGATGACTTCACCAAAGGAAGTGTACAAGAAACTTCTCAATGACTGGGAACGTGGCTTCTTTTACCGGCAGCATGCAAGCTGCTTCCCCTATGAGTTCAGGCTCTCCTGCATCTCCTCCAAACAGATGACCGAGCAGTTCGGTGCCGTCGATGGTTGGATCAGGAGTTTTTCAGGTCATGCCAAGCTCTCTCCTTTTTTGAAGTTTAAGGAGGTCAACCATCGCTTGCTGGGAAAACACTCAATCCCTGCTTCATTGGTCTTTGAGAGCCCTCAGGAGCTTGCCACCCTGCTTGGCAAGGGCGATGAATGGAATACCTTCATCTCACGTATTCAACTTCTAGAGAAGCGCGATGAGAGACTCCTTGGATGGGCCATGCGCTATCCGATCAGGCTCCTTGAGGTCGCCTCGGACCTCGATAGGCTCCTGCTCCTGTGGCAGTGGATGATCGATCATCCGAGACCGGGGATATACCTGCGCCAGATAGACCTGCCTGGAATCGATACCAAGTTCACCGAAAAACATATGGGCCTTCTCTCCCAGTGGCTTGACCTTACCTTGGAAGAGGCTTTGATAGATGATCGCCATAGAGGTATCTCACAGTTCGAAAAGCGGTATGGATTTCTAGGGAAGCCCGAACTTGTCAGATTCAGAATCCTTGACCCCAGTTTGGACTACAGAGGGTGTAATGATATCTCACTCACTGCAAAGCAGTTTTGCCAGCTGTTCAAAGCAGGGGAGCCCCTTCCAATAGAACGGGTCTTCGTTATTGAAAATGATATCTGTGCCCTCACGCTCCCACCTGCAGAGAAGAGTTTGGTCATCTTTGGCAGAGGGTATAACTTCGACCATCTTAGGGATTGTGCATGGCTATACAGGGTCGCCATTTGGTACTGGGGTGATATCGATACCCATGGATTTGCCATCCTTGACCAGTTCCGTTCCCTCTTTCCCCACACCTCATCCTTTCTGATGGATAGGGCTACCCTTATGGAGCACAAGGACTCTTGGGTGTATGAACCGAAGCCATTCATTGGTGTCCTGCACCATCTGCACGTTGAGGAGGTGGCTCTCTATGAGGACATCGCATCAGGCAAGGTCCAGGAGAACATCCGCCTGGAGCAGGAGCTTGTCCGCTTTGGAAGGGTGGAGTCAGAGATAGGGCGCATCGCATCCCTCCAGTGAATATGGCAATAGCTTCATATGTGTGGATTGCTTGCCAGCAGAGCAGTTAAGATGGTCGTAAACGTCCTCTCAGCATAAGAAGGAATGCATGCAAGCTAGCATTCGTTTCACTGCTATCAGAATGTCATCGTGGTTCCCAAAACAAACTGTATATCTGAGTCATACGATGCAAACTCGTTGCTTGATTGTAGATACTCACCATAACCAACATAAGAGATGGAGGCGTACACATTCCATGTCTCAAACCAAGAGGCTTGGATGGGAAGCTTTAGCTCACCTCCGAGGGTTGCCTGGAACTTGGTTGAGATTGTGTCCTGAGAGAACATCTCAGTCCCATAACCAGTGCTTCCACCTGTGCTGGGTGTGTACATATCTATCTCACCATCCAGGGCTGCGGACAGCCTTAGATAGAGGGTGCCAGTCTGGGGGATATGATAGTGGGTCTTTGATAGGAAGACCAGGGAATCTCCCCCATACGGAGATCCGATATAATCAAGCTTGTGAACTGTACGATCAAGGCCGGCATACCGCCTGATCATCAAGAAATCAACCTTGTTCCTACGGTACATGCTGGGCAGAGCCATCGAGGCTTCAATTAGTGAAGAGAGTATGCCCTTTCCCATCGGCTTTGCCATTTCAAGCCCCAAGGAGAGTGCCCAGGCGGTATCCTCCAAATTAGGATCCTCATTGGGTGCAACAGCCTGATCCAAGGCAAACTGGCCAAAAAGGCGAATCCCTCTAGTGGGGACATAGGCCAGTTCAGCAGAGGCTATGGCATTGAACTTACTTGATTGGTGAAGATTGTGGTATATGAATGCAGGGTTGAGGAACCGCACATCCAGGTGATCATCTTTGTACATGACGTTTTCACTGAGGGCAACACTGAGTTTTCCCCAAGGACGAAACTCAATGCGGTGGGCAAGCAGCATGCGGACATGATCGTCATTGGCATAGTAGGTATCGAAGAAGACGGTCGTCGACTCATACTTGAAATACTTGGTAAAGGTGGTGAACCGTAGGTACTCATGGAAGTCCACATGGTCATCAAGGATGAAGTTCCCTATGTGGGAGTTTCCCCAGGAAATCCTATCCCGGCTGAAGGAGAGGTTCCAGTTCTGTGATCCAAGGGAGAATACAGCTCGCTTTGGCCATTGGAAGTCAAAATGCTTGCTCTCTAGGATCAGGTTGCTGGCAAAGTGCTTCTGGTACTGTATAAGTGGTGTCTTATCATCCACATACAGGATATTGTTAGTGCTGGCATCAGGGATGAGGGCTCCTACCCCGGAATGGCTGTTGTCGAGCAAGTGAGGGATTATATCGTCATGGGTAAAGAGGCCATACCCATACTGCAGGTCACAATAGGTGTAGAAGAAATCAGAAACAGCCATATCCAGACGGAGCCTTGCCAAGGGTTTACGGTCAGGAAAGGAGTAGGCCCATCTCCCTATAGAGTCAAACAAGAGCGTAGGGTGGGCATACCCCTCCAAGGAGAGGTCAATATTGGCTGAAAGGGAGAATCCATCGGGGAATGCCCAACGCAAGGGCTCATACACCTTTTGATGGATGGATGTATGCAGCGCATGTTGGGCAGTTCCTTCTTCCCCTGCATGGGCATATGAAAGGATGCCCTGAGCCTCAGCCTTCGTCCAAGGCCGAGAAGCGGAGGGGGTTCCCTCTCCTGTGATCAGGTACAAAAGATCCATCTCCTGATAGAGTGGATCAGAGAGAGGTATCACTTCCTGCCCCCCTGAGGTGGCAGAAAGTGATATCACAATACTCACAAACAACAAGATAATTGCCAAACGTTTCACAAGTACTCCTTGATCAGAAGGGTAAATCTCACATCCAAGGGCCGGTTGGATGTCCCCTGCTTTTGCCCATCTTTATCCTCGGAATGGTGTCCTGGCATGACCTCAGTAAGGAAGCTCCTGTACAGGAGTAATGGTCCTCAATCTTTCTATTCAATCAACATATTCACTAGACTGTACAATAGGATTTGAGCTAAGGCAATGGAAATGAGCAGAATGTATGCATGCTGCCGTGTTGGGTAGCAGCCCATGGCGGGATAATTAGCCGTTAGCAGTTTTGGAATTATGGATGTTCTTATATTCAACTTTCGGGTTTTTGGAATTATGGGATGTTTTGTAGTTCCAAGTTATCGAAAAATATCTAGATACTCCTTCATGATATAGATTCGGTTTCTTATGTTTCCTGTTCCTTCCTGCACTATTTTTTTTCTTTGTAAGTGAATCCAGAATACGGTTTACAGTTTGCATGCTTATCGAAAGGGAGAGTGCCAGTTCGGAAGGTGTTTGTACTGGTTTTTTATAAAATGCAGTAAGGATACTTTGAATATTACCGATTGTTCCAGATACTTCACTCACAATGAGATTGGTGTCATGCACAAAAAGCAATGCTTTTCTGAATTTATCCTTGGCTGATTGTGCCGTAGCTATAGATGGTTCCAAGAAAAATGTGATCCATCCCAACATGTCGTTATTCAAACGTACACGACTTAGGGCATCATGATATACAGTGCGATGTGTTTCAAAATATGCAGAGATATAGAAGCATGGCTTATACAACATCTCTGAATTCTTTAAAAGTAGTGGTATCAAGATTCGTCCGGTTCGGCCATTGCAATCTAAAAATGGGTGGATACTTTCGAATTGATAATGGACCATCGCTATTCGTACCAGTTGGGGGATTTCAACTTGGTCATTATGGATACATCGTTCAAGGTCCGTGATCAAGTCTGGTATATTGATATGTGGTGGTGGAACATATGTTGCCGAAGAGGGGTTTGACCCTCCAATCCAGTTTTGGCTTGTACGGTATGCTCCTGGAGTTTTGTGTTCTCCACGAACACCTTGCATCAGCTTATGGTGAATCTCCAGTATGAGAGGGGAACTCATGGGAAGTTTTCCCGACTGAATTCGATCAAAGCCATGTTGTAATGCTATCAGATAGTTTTGCACCTCTTGGGCATCTTTACGTTTCTCAAAATCTAAACCTTGTATGGGTAACAAATCCTCTTCGATTGATGTTTTTGTACCTTCTGTTTTACTTGATTTATTGGCCTCTACATTGGTATGCATTTGGAAATATATATCGATATTTGGAATAAGCTCTGAATACTATTTAGGGCACCTAACTCCAGAGTTGCTTTTTCCAATAAAGTATTAAGCTTAGGATAGCTCCACTCCCATTGGTTGTTGGTTTTCGAGGGGATGAATGCTTTATAGCCAGCTTGTTGTTCAAAATTACCAGAAATGTACTCTTCTAAAAATACGTATGCCCCCTCGAAACTGAGACACGATTCTCTTCTCAATGGTTCTTATTAGTTTCTTTCTTTAGATAAAATACTATTACAAAGCGCTATACACTACAATCGAAAGAATTTCATCAGAGATTTTTCATAATAGCAAATGCGAAGTACATTGATTCCACTGTCTAGATGGGCTGTGCTTTTCTTGGGTTCGTCAGGTTGCTAAAGCGAACAAAAGAAAGACCTTGTAACTCGTTCTGTTACAAGGTCTTCTTTACCGGCGATCGGAATCGAACCGATACGGATTACTCATCCATTAGATTTTGAGTCTAACGTGTCTACCAATTTCACCACGCCGGCATTTGCGCTTGTCATCCTAACAAATCCCTTGGGTAAAAGCAACAGAGTTTCATGAAAAATGCTTCATTGTCCGAAAGATTGTTTTTTCGCCTTTTTTGGTCTACAGTATGAAGAGCTGGAGGGTACAGTGAAAACTCTTACCAAATCACTATCACTACTGATGCTGCTCATCTTCTGTCTCACCCCTATTCTTGCCAACGAGCAAGTTACCAACGCAAGTGCAGACATCATGACTGCTGATATCCCCATCATGTATGGGGACGAGGCATTCAGGGCCCGCATAGCACAGAAGACAGGAGGGGAGCGCTCCCCTGTAGGGCTTGTCCTGTCTGGGGGCTCTGCCCGTGCCTTTGCGCATATAGGGGTGCTTAAATTTTTAGAAAAAGAGGGCATTGTCCCCGATTTCATCATCAGCAACTCCATGGGAAGCATCATCGGCCTGATGTATGCTGCGGGCATGTCAGCAGACCAGATCCTCCAGAGCATCTCGAGTGTCTCCTTGCAATCCCTCTTTGACCTGACCTTCCCCATAGGGGGGGGTATGCTGGAGTCCTCGCGCTTCAATGCTGTACTTGGCTCCATCCTCGGCTTCGACCTGAAGATTGAAGATCTGCCCATACCGATAGTCGTCATCTCTGAGGACCTGGTGACACGGCGCCAGGTCTACATGGCAGAAGGGGATTTCTATACAGT
>CAZGOK010000056.1:0-10180 GCA_964527665.1 uncultured Sphaerochaeta sp. | reverse complement strand
TGCGTGTTCTGTGGGAGGACGGGTGAGCCATTAAGGCTCATCCTCCTACCCGATTACACTCGAGCAAACGTCTTCAGCCTTGCATCAGGGGTCTAGACAACCCCGAACTCACTGCCACCGATGAACTCTCGCAACAGCGAGTCCTCAGGGACCAGGGTGTCGGGGATCGGGTTTACATTCTCCAGGAACTTGAGCACACGCCTTGCTGTCTCATACGCAGCGCCTGCACTTGGCTTGACCATCTTCAGCAGGGGCTGGGCATACGGGGAGAGTACCCCAAGCTCATAGTCCAGTGCTGAGTTGATCATGACGTTTGCATTGTTCTGGTAGGGGAATATGTAGCTGTCCTCACCACGTCGGACCGAGGGCCACATGTTCAGCGTTGTCGTGGCATCGGTGCCGCGCGTCCTGTTGTCCCTGATCATGCGCCTGATCATACGATTGTCAGTGGTGCTGATGCGGTTGTGGTCATCAAGGTTGAGTTGGGTGAGGGCCGAGATATAGACCCTGAACAAGGCGTCGTTGTCGATGGAGTTGGTAAGGCCCGGGTTCATGCCATGGATTCCCTCAATGATGAGGATGGTGCGCTTGTCCATCTGCACATACTCTTTTTCAAAGGTCCTGTTGGCGCTCTTGAAGTCGAACCGGGGAAGGTTCACCCTCTCCCCTGCTATCAAAGAGGCAAGGTTCTTTTGGAAATGGAGGAGGTCTATGGCCTCCAAGGCCTCCAAATCTGGCTTGTTATATGCATCTTTTGGAGCTAGGTGGGGAGAGAGGTAGTAGTTGTCCAGCGATATCTTGATAGTGCGCTTGCCCAGCACCTGCAGCTGGATGGCCAGCTTGTGGGCAAAGGTGGTCTTGCCCGAGGAGGAGGGGCCAGCGATGAGGACAGCCTTTACGCTGCTGTGGATGTTTATCTGGTCTGCGATGTTGGCTATCTTCTTTTGCTGCAGTGCTTCTGCCAGGCGGATGAAGGCCCCAATGGTGTTCTGGTTTCCCAATTGGTTGAGCTGTCCAAGGGACTGGACGTTGAGGATGCTCCCCCAGGCTTTGTACTCCTTGAAGATGGCGAACAACAGCGGGTTGTCGATAAAGGGATCCAAGGCTCCGATGTTGTGGGACCTGGGGTAGCGCAGCAGCATGCCACGGTCCTGGTAGGGTTTGAGCTCCCAGACCTGCATCAGGCCGGTCTGGCACAGCAGAGGCTCGTAGGAGATGTCCAGGTAGCCTTGCAGGCGGTAGAGCTCCACCACCGGCTCGTTGTGTGTGGCGATGAGGCTCGCTGTCTGGTCAAAGTGGTTATCCTTGAAGTAGGCCATCGCCTCTTCATAGGGGAGCACCACCTCCTCGATCTGCATGTCCTGGTCGACCAGGGCCCGCATGGTATTCGAAATTGTTTCGATGTCGTTGCTTTGCAAGGTGAGGTCATCATCAAAGCTGAAGTAGTACCCATCCCCTAGGGAGTGCCCGATGACAAGTCTCCTGCTGGGATAGAGCATGGAGACGGCGCAGCACAGGAGGTAGCAGATGCTGTGGCGGTACATTCTCTTGCCCATATCGCCATAGAGGTGCACCCCTTCGAGGGTGCAATCACTTACCATGGCACTTGAGCAGGATTGCAGCTCATGGTTCACCAGGGCTCCTACTACGGGGTTGTCCAGATAGGACGGGGTGTCTGCCGACTTGACGATGCCAAAGGCGAGGAGGCCCTCCTCGACGGTCGATCCCATCGGCAGGCTCAGCTTCTTGTTGTTGTGTGTTACTACTATCTGTTTCATATGCATATCATACGGCCAAGAGGAGGATAGAACAAGGGTAAAACGAATTCACCATTTTGTGCTATACTGTGGTATCCAAAGTAGTTTAAGCTGAATTGACAGCATCAAACGGTATAGGTATCAACAATTTATGGCTAAAAAACAGATAATGGCATTTGCATATCGTCAACGGGCAATCTTACTTGTTGACCTCTCCCAAGAGTCTTGGAAAAAAATCTCCCTCTCTGAAGAAGAGGGAAAATCTCTTCTGGGCGGTAGGCTCCTTGCGCTCTCCTTATGGGACAGGTATGCCTCCTATGACAGCCTCGATAGCCATCTGTATGAGGTGGGCAATCCTGTTGTCATCTCCAGCGGGGCCGCCTGCGACACCTCGATGGTGTGTGCCGACTCCTCAACAATAGTCACCCGATCTCCTGTTACAGGCAAGCTTTCAGTCAATAGCGGAAGCAGTACGCTAGCCAAGACCCTGCTAGGATGTGGCTACGCCGCCATGGTCATCGTAGGCAGGAGCCGGAGGCTTTGCAGTCTGGAGCTTGATTCCCAGAAGGTGACCTTCTCCAATGCCGAGCGTTTCCATGAGATGGCCACAGGCGAAGTGCAGAACCATTTCCGCAATCGCCCCCTCTTGTGCATAGGGCCTGCCGGTGAGCATCAGGTCCCCTATGCTTCGGTCGTGTACAGTGGGCTCAATATCACCCGTGGTGGGGTTGGCATGGTGTTCGGCCTTAAGAACCTCAAGTTTGTCCTGTTCCAACCAATTGCCAGCGGACGCGAGAGCTATGATACCGAAGAGTTGGGCATCTGCACCAAGCGCTATCTTGCGCAGGTGAAAAAAACCCGCATTGGCAAGGCCATGCAGGAAGAAGGTCCTGCCACCCTGTTGAAAAAGGCCAATAAGCATGGGTGGGCTGCCATTGACAACTACTCGTTGCGGGTCGACGGGAGGCTGTGGGGACTCTGTCCTAAGGTGCAGCCTAAAGTCCAGAGCAACGACGACTCCCTATGTGCAGGGTGTCCTATCGAGGGAAATGAACATTCTCCGAGGCAGAATCTCCTGGATTTCTCCTCCCTGATGGCTTTGGGTTCCAACCTGGAGCTGTTTGATTTTCGCCGTGTCTCACTGCTGGTGCAGCGATGTGCAGACAACGGCCTTGACCCCATCAGTGTAGGGTCGATCCTCTCCTGGGCGAGAAAGACCCGCAGGGAGGGTGGCTTGTCCTTCCTCCCCGATTTGGGAAGTCTGACGGTGATGCAGTATATGCGGATAATCGACGCCATAGCATACCGCAAGGGTACCGGCGAGCAGCTCTCGGAGCCTTTTTCCAAGTTGGTAAGCATGTATGGGGGCACTGAGCACGCCTACATGGTGGACAAGCAGGCACTTCCTCCCTTTGATTACCGGGGTTTGCCTTCGCAGGCCATCCTTGCCGCCATAGGCGACGATACGCTTGTCTTTGCCGAACTCATGTATGGAAACCACTACCATAGGGGAAATGAGAAGAAGCTTGCCCGGTGGTCTATCTTCTCTCAGGACCTTCGCTATGCGATGGAGTCCTTGGGCCTCTGTCCCTGGCTGTCACTTCCCATGTACGAGAAGTTGTTCTTTAGGTTTCCCCACTTTTTGAGACCGCAGAAGGCATGGGCTCTGCTTGCAAAGCTCGCTTCCCTGTCAGAGGGGTATCAGGTGACGCCGAAGATGATCGCGGCGATCGGGGCAAGGACATGGGCGATGCAGCAGGAAATCGACAACAAGCTGACTGGCCGGACCGGCCGGTACGGATCGTTGCCTGAGCCGCTTCTCATCGATGCCACAAGCAACTACTCAGCATCCCAGATAGTCCCCCTGGCCCGGCTGCTTGATGCCTACTGGTCCTTGCGGGGCATGTCGTAGACCTTCAGCTCGGTTATGCAGACATCGTCCTTTAGGGAGAGGATCCTGATGCTGGTGCTGTCGATGATGCCGTACGTGGGCCCCAGTATATTCCTGGGAAAGGTTGTAGAGCCTGGATTGACGCAGATGATGCCCATGGCATCAGTGTGGAGCTGAGGGGTGTGGGTGTGTCCTGATATGAAGATATCACCCTTTTTCAACCCGAGGCCATAGGGCGAAGGGTACCTGTCCCCATGGGTGAGCAGGACTGTCCTCTCGCCAAACAGGAATTTGTGCATCAGCGGGGGAAGAGGTAGCTGAGCCTTGGCAAAATTATAAGCATTGTCGCAGTTGCCCCTGACCTGAAGGATCTCCAAGGGACTGTTGGCAATGGCCATTTTAAAAAGGTTGTTATCCGGAGGACAGAGGTCCCCCCCAAGCAGGAGGTGCGTGGCCTGAAGCCCCTCTGCCTTTTCAAGGAGTGCTGTAAGAGCTGGTAGCGACCCGTGCAAATCTGAGCCGAAGATGATTATATCCATACTCTTATTCTACCACAAAAGCCAGGCAATGTGAATTTATCCTATTGGCTGCGGATATTCTTGTTTCTACGCTACATTGCTGGTAGAATGAGGGTGAAATCATATAAGTATTATAGGTTAGGGGGGAGCGTATGTCTGAACTCAGGAAATTGACCTGTAGTGACTCTCACGTGTTGTACTACCACGCATGGATTCCAGAAGGGAATCAGGTGAAGGCTGTAGTGCACCTTCTTCATGGAATGGCTGAATATGGCCATCGCTATGAGCGGTTTGCCCGCTATCTCAACAAACAGCACATAGCACTCTATGCCCAGGACCATCGGGGCCATGGCCTGACGGCAACCAAGGCAGAGGATACCCTCGGGTGGTTCGCCGCTGAGGACGGGTGGATGCGCATAGCTGAGGACTCTATGGAGCTCTCCAACCTCATTGCATCGGACTTTCCCAAGACACCCCTCATCCTGATGGGCCACAGCATGGGCTCGTTCCTTGCCAGGACCATCATTGCCGACTACCCTGACCTCTACGATGGGGCCATCATCATGGGAACCGGCCCTTCCATGGGAATCCTTGGAAAGATCGGGGGCATGATAGCTCACTCGCATGTGAAGAAGCATGGTTCGAAGTTTGTCGATGGACAACTGAACAAGATGAGCTTCGGCTCCTATAACAAGAGAATATCCGAGCCATCATCCGCCTTTGCATGGCTCAGCCGTGATGAGAAAGAGGTCAAGAAGTATGACGATGACCCACTGTGCGGTTTTGTCTGCACTGCAAAGTTCTTTGAGGACATGCTGGAGGGCATCGGCTATGCCAACAGCCTTGAACGGGCGAAGAGGTTGCACAGCGACCTGCCCATCCTGATCATCAGCGGCAGCATGGACCCGGTGGGGAATTATGGCAAAGGATTGCGCAAGGTAGAGGAGTTCTACAGACAAGCCGGGATCAAGGATCTTACGCTCAAGCTGGTAGAAGGGGCAAGGCATGAGGTCCTCAATGAGACTGACCGGGAAGAGACCATGAAGTACCTCGCCTCGTGGATTATGGAACGGATGTAGGCTCATGGGATTCATCCGCTATATAAAGAAGCAGAGCCTTGCGGCAGTGAAGCTCGCTTCGCTTGCATTCAACCAGGCCATGAAGGACAACGTGATGCAATCGGCGTCAAGTATGGTCTACTCCACCTTGATGGCCCTGGTTCCTGCTGTAACCTTCATCTTTACCTTCTTCAGCGCCTTTGGTGTCCTGGAGCCACTGGTCGACCTGCTTCGACAGTGGCTTTCAGACATCATAGGCCCTGAGGCTGGCTTGCAGCTCATGGACCTGCTGAACCTCTACACCACCAATGCTACAAGCTTGGGTGTTGTGGGCTTGGTCTCCTTTCTCATTACGATGGTGCTGCTGATCAACAAGGTCTGGATAGTCATCAACCACATATTCCGCACCTCACGCAATAGGAACTCGATCAAGCGCCTGGCCAACTTTGTGACGTTTCTTATCGTCGCCTGCCTGCTTATAGCCGCCTACATCAGTATCCAGTCGGTGGTGAACTCCTGGTATCTGAACCTCATAGGGGCATCTGTCGCGCTCTGGTCCAGGATAGTGGGGGTGATAGCACCGGTTTTCATCACGTGGGCAATCTTGTTCATGCTCACCTTTTTCGTTCCCAATACAAAGGTCCGCTTCTCCTCAGCCATGGTGGGTTCTGTTTCAGGCACCCTCTTTCTCATGCTGTTCAGCAAGTTTCTTTTCCTGCTTTCCGGCATGGCGGCAAGATACTCGGTGATCTACGGCTCCTTGGCCATAGTCTTTCTCTTCCTTGTGCTGTTTTATGTGTTCTGGGCGGTTGTCTTCTACTGCGTCGAGCTGGCGTATGTGCACCAGTACCGCCCTGATTTCCAGGTCTACAAGGGGCTTCCCCAGAGTCCTGCCCTGCAGCTTTGTGAGGGGATGAACATCATGATGCTCATCGGCAGCAACTTCCGCAATGGGGGAGGGTCCACCACCACCAAGGACCTGATGAACCGCCTGGCAATTCCTGACCGCAGGCTCAATGGCTTTTTGGAGTTGCTCTCACAGTTGAAGTTCATCACCCCAACCAATAACGGCCATACGACCTACATGCCTATGCAACCATTGGAGAACCTGAAGGTGCAGGACCTTGTCAATGCGCTCTATGGTCTGGAGACCATAGAGCTTGAAGAACAGGATACTGCAGGACAAGCCATAGCAAGCCAGGTGCAGGCAAAGGGTGTCTCCTCCTTGGGAAACCTCACCATAGAGAACCTCCTGCAAAGAATCTGATCAACCCAGGCCAACATCCAGCATCATCATGACAGTGAACCCTATCATGGTCCCTATGGTGGCGTAGTGCGTCGCGCTATGGTCATCAGGGTCCCCTTGGGCTGCAGGGACGAGCTCTTCAACAACCACGTAGATCATAGCCCCTGCTGCAAATGCGAGGGCATAGGGAAGTATAGCCTGCACTTGGATGACCAGCAGGGCTCCAAGGACACCCGCTATGGGTTCCACAATGCCTGAGGCCTGCCCGTACATGAAGCTTTTGAACCTGCTCAGGTTCTCCCTTCTGAGGGGAATGGAGACAGCGGCCCCTTCGGGGAAGTTCTGCAATCCAATACCAATCGCCACTGCAATGGCTCCCATATACGCATTCGGCTCCCCTGACAAGGCAGCTGCTCCGAAGGCGACCCCGACGGCAAGACCCTCTGGGATGTTGTGCAGTGTGATGGACAACACCAGCAGTATGCTGCGCCTGAGGTGGGTAGGAATCCCTTCGGTCTCATCGGGGGCAGAGCCAAAGTGCGCATGGGGAAGCAGCCTGTCACTCAACCAAAGGAATGCTCCACCCAATAGGAAGCCGATGGCCGCCACCAGATAGGCGGGTACCGGTCCCTCTTCAGCCATGGCGATGGCCGGGGCGAGCAAAGACCAAAAGCTTGCGGCGACCATGACTCCGCTGGCGAAGCCAAGCATGGAGTTCATCACATGGTCCTTGATGGTTTTGAAGAAGAAGACCAGCGATGCTCCCAAAGCTGTCATTCCCCATGTTCCGAGGGTGGCCACTAAGGCCATAAGTATTGGATTGTTCATAAAGATACGATAAAGTCTTGGTACTAGACACGTCAATAGCAAACTGCCCATAAAGGGACCGGCTATGTTGGATAGGGAGGATTGTATGATATTGGATATTACGGAACTGGAAAAGATAGACCCCCTGATGTGGCACTCGTTGCCCGATGTCACCGATGGGGTCATGCAAGATGAGATATGGAAATGTGGAGAAGTGGTCTGCACACTGCTCAAGAGCCCTGCGTGCAAAAGTGGGGAAGACCTTGTCGCCATCCCCTATGCGATGAGTGTAACCCATAAGGGCAAGCTCAAAATGGTCGTCTCCCTTGAGAAAGAGGATCTTCGCTCGCTTTCCCATAAGTTGGGATGCTCGCTGAAGGAGTTGCAGTCAGACTTCCAGACAAAGGGGAACTTTTCAGAACTCAGGAGTTTCCTGTATACCAAGGAGAAGCGCGAGGACCTTGGCCCCTATGAGGATGAACTCGACCTGCAGGTTCTCAGGCTTTTCCTCCTTGATACCGTCTGTGACAACCTGGATATCATGGAAGCCCCTGTGCAGGTGCTCAAGGCCTAGGGTAGCACCCCTTGTGTGCTATGACGTGACGGACCCCGCCTCTGGGGTTCGGCGTGTCGCCCTCTCTTCTGGGGATGAGGTGGATGTGGCAGTGGAAAATTGACTGGCCCGCCACCTCCCCTATGTTGATGCCGATATTGAAGCCTTCGACCGAAGCATCAGAGGCAAGGATACGCCTACGTGCTCTCACCAATAGCTCATCACAGCAGGCCTTCTCCTCTGCAGTCAAGAGAAAATAATCAGCCTCATGGCGCTTGGGGATGATGAGGGTATGCCCCTCAGAGACGGGGAAGTTGTCTATGATGGCATATG
Organism: uncultured Sphaerochaeta sp.; assembly: GCA_964527665.1. Classification (GTDB taxonomy): domain Bacteria; phylum Spirochaetota; class Spirochaetia; order Sphaerochaetales; family Sphaerochaetaceae; genus Sphaerochaeta. The sequence goes on along the minus strand of CAZGOK010000056.1, from coordinate 2,017 downwards.
CAAGAGCGTTCTCATCGATAATGCGTCCTTTGTCCATCCTGCAGAAAATACACCCTTCTTGCATGCTTTCTCCTTCTCCCATTACAGTACCAAGCACTATGCATGATTTTCAGATGAATGGGACAGATGTGGTAGATGTGGATGTGAGAGTAAGAATTTTTCAGGAAGATGAAAAATGGGTAATGATAGCAGGCAACCCAGAAGATTGCCTGCTAAAACTATCATCTCATCAGAGTGAGAATACAAACTCTCCACTTACCCTGACGTTCTTCACCGAGAGGTTCTCCTTGATAGCATTCAGCTGGGTTGGGGTGAGCTTGACCTCTTTGAGCAGATAGGACTCGGCCACCTTTCGTATGGTCTTGTCGGTTACAGCTTTGCCACCGTTGATATCAGCGAAGAGATTCACGATGATCTTGCTGATGAGAGCGTACCTCTCACTTCCTTTTTCAACCCCATAGTAGTTCTCGTAGCTGACCATATAGTCCTCGACCACCTCATCGACGGTTGCACCCATGATGGCGCTGAGCAGCGCGCTGACAAAGCCTGCCCTGTCCTTTCCTTCGTTGCAGTGTACAAGATAGGGGCCTTTGTGCTCGGCCATGAAGGCGAGGCCGCCCTTGAGCTTGGTGATGAAGTCGGCATCGGTGAAGGTCACCCCCATGTTCAGCGCTATGACCGACCCCTCCTCTACCAATGCCTTGTAGTAGGGGGCATCGTCGAGGTTTGCATACAGGCTCTCCTGGTCATCAGCGAGGTTGATGACTGTCTTGATGCCTACAAGCTCTGCAAGCGTTGCAACATAGGGGGCGCGTTCGTCATCAAGGACAGGATTAGCTGAGCGGTAGAGCATCCCTTCTGCTATCGAGCCGTGCGCAACCATGCGGAAGTTAGCGAAGATTGCGTCTGAAGCGTAGTCAGATCGCACATCGGTGCGTACCAGGTGCCTCAGCTCAAACTCCTGCAGGTATCCTCCCTTCTCTGCCAAGGCGATGGTTACCGGAGTATTTTCGACTGCCATGCTGGTCTTCGCCAGGTTTCCGTAGTTGATGGCCAGGATGACAGCGCCCTTGGTAAGGCGAACTACATAGTTGCCCTTGTCCACATCGCTGTAGGCGGTGCCGATGGGCGACTCGTAGGTGAACTCCCCCATGGTGATGGTCACCAAGTCCCCCACCTCATAGCCTGCCCCCAATAGGGCAAATTCGCTCAAGTCCAGGGTGAGGTTGCCATATTTGTCGACGACTGCGACCTTCGATTCCAAGGTTTGCAGGTATATTGCAGGCGCTATCTGCTCTTGGACCGTTGCACAGGAGGTGAAGACCATCATGATGGCCACCAGCGAGACCAGAAGAAGATTTCTCATTCGTTTCATAAGCCCTCCGATCAGAGATGTGTGATACCAAATTGTACCCCAGGTGGGCCCTGTTTTCCAGAGGAGGGAATACGGGTCTACCCCAAATGTTTGAGCATGAAGGTGTTCTTGGTGTACTCGATCAGGCCCTCTCCCTTCATCTTGCCTAGTTCGGTGGACATCGCACTGCGATCGACACAGAGGTAATCGGCAAGCTGCTGACGGTCGAAGGGGATGGTAAACTCCTCCTTGCCCCTGTCCTTTGCCTGTTCGGAAAGGAAGGAGAGCAGTTTCTCCCGGGTGTTTCGTTTGGTTATATGGCTCATCTTCTGCATCAGGGAGAGATTCTTGTGGGCCAGTAGCTTTACCATGTTCTCGATGATGGCATGATGGAAGAGACAGGCAGTGGAACAGGTGGTTATGATCCTTTGCACCCCGAGGAAAAGCACCACCGTCTTCTCGTCGGTGATCACAGAGGCCACGCTCTTGTCTCCCAGACAGGCCACTGTCTCTGCAAAGATATCTCCCACCCCCAGCTTGGCCACCAGGGTCCGGTTCCCCCAGAAATCATGGCGGACTACGCTCACCGACCCTGAAAGGACAACCGCAAGCTCATCGAGGAGGTCCCCCTCCTCGATGATGGTGTAGTCCTTAGGGTAGGTT
>CAZGOK010000055.1:0-10226 GCA_964527665.1 uncultured Sphaerochaeta sp. | reverse complement strand
AGAAGCTGGCTCCTCTCCTACAATATAGTAATGCTATGCATCATCCTTGCCCTGGTGATCATTCTCTTCGGGACGGTGTTCTCCTTGCTTGGAGAGATGCAGAGCAGGAACAACACCTACCAGGCCCTGAATACCCTCACCAAACAGCTTGTCGAAAGCAGGCAGCTGTACAGACTGTATGCTGAGAGGCCCTTTGAAAAAAACCCTGGGGAGATATTGGGAGACTACCACCTGCTCGATCGGGAGATCAGGATATCCCTGCAGAGGCTCAAGGTGGGGTATGAAGAGAGTTCCCCCCTCTACTTCCTCTATACAGGCATAGCCAATGGCTTGCAGTTCATCAATGAATCGATCGAGAAAATGGAGGCAATGGACCCCATAAGCCAGAGCCAGGAGTACTATAACGTCTTTTATACGGGAGACAAGGTGTACAGCTACCTGCAGGACTATACCTTCAACCGGTACCTCTCCTACACCGTCCAGACCGATGCTTTCTGGATGAAGGATGCCCAGAGGCGCATAACAGACTACAGGACCTTTGCAATACTGCTGTTCATCATCATCGCCATCTCCTATATGGTTGTCGTCTACAAGATGACCATGCGTCTGGTAAGACCTGTCAACAAGATGGTGGAAGCGGCCGAACAGATATCCTTAGGAAACTTTGAAGGAGAGGCCATCCCCCTCGAAGGGCCTGAAGAGCTCATCTATCTGGAGAGGAACCTGAACCAGATGCGGCAGAGCCTGAGAGAACGCCTCGAGATGATCGCAGAGAACACCAAGCTAGAGAAGATGATCCACTCCCAGGAGTTGGAACAGATGCGCACAACCCGGGAACTGGAGAAGGCACGCTACAAGGCGTTGCAGGCACAGATCAACCCCCACTTTCTGTTCAATACGCTCAATATCATCAGCCGCACTGCCCTCTTTGAAGAGGCGAACAGCACCGTCGACCTCATAGACAACCTGGCATCGATCTTTCGCTATACTCTGGAGTACCATGATGATGTCACCCTTGAGGAGGAACTGCGGTTTGTCAGGGAGTACCTGACTATCCAGCAGTTCAGGTTTGCCGACCGTCTGAACTTTACCATCCAATGCCCCGAAGAATTCCATGAGGTGAGGATTCCCCCCCTCATCATCCAGCCTTTTGTCGAGAACTCCATGGTCCATGGCCTTGAGCCCAAGGTTGAGGGCGGGAGAGTGGAAATTCTCGTCAGCAAGGAAGGACGACGCCTGATTATCCAGATTACTGACACAGGGGTGGGTATTGAAATCTCGAAGCTCAACCAGATCCAGTTTGACGGAAAACAACATATTGGGGTGAAAAACATCAGCGACAGACTCAAGCACTACTATAAGGGAAAGGCGAACCTGGCCCTATCAAGGGTCAGCGAAGAGGGAGGGACAAAGGTAACAATTTCCTTGCCCTTGAAGTCAGGAGGCAAGAAAAGTGTATAAACTGCTCATAGCTGATGACGAGCACCTCGAGTGCGACGCCATCGAGCTGCTGGTCAAGCGTGCAAACCTCCCCATACAGTGCATCAAGGCGAAGAACGGTCTCGAAGCAGTACAGCTGGCGGAGCTTCACAACCCTGAAATTGCCTTCCTGGACATAAGGATGCCTGGACTGGACGGCATCGAAGCCGCCAAACGGATTAGGGAGATGAATGAGGCGTGCCACATCGTATTCCTTACCGCATGGAGTACCTTTGAATTTGCCCAGCAGGCGATACGACTGGGGGCAAGCGAATACCTTGTGAAGCCGGTGCAGCGCAAGGATGTCTATGACCTCTTGGACAAGCTCTTGGCTCTCCTCGACGAACAGAAACAATCAGAAAAACAACAAGCGGGTGAAATTCGTGAGGTGCTCAACCTTTTCAGCAGGGAGTTTTTTGCCTCCCTGAAGTTTGGCAGGCTCTCAAAAGAGGCGATGCAATCCTATTTCCTCATGCAGGGGATTACCATCACAGAGGGGTTCGCCCTGGTAATAAGCGGAATGGACGAAGAGGCCCTGCGCACACTCTTTCAACGCAGCCGTCTCTATCCGAAGCTACAGATGTGTTACTTCGCTTCAATAGACCGCATCACAGTTCTTATATTCACCATACAAGGGGCAAAGATCATCGAACAGCTCATCGGGCACCACAATCAGGACACCATGGTCGTGGGATCAGGGGTCCTCTTCAATGATCTGGAAGGCATTCCACAAGCCATCTCTACCGCTTCCATCGCCCACACCCATGCCTACAAGCATAAGATCCGATTCCAGCGGTTCAGTGATGTTCTCAAGGAACCCAGGGACTACTCCAAACTTCAGGCTAAAAACCGCCTGATGATTGAGCACACCCTCGCAGGCGATGTACAGGAGGCAAGGACCTTGGCCCATGAGATCATCGATACAGTAAAGGCAAACCACACCAAGGAAGAGGATGCCATAGAAGAGCTCTATGAATTTTTGATGATGTTCTCCTATGAACTGAACAAGGGCATTGCTTTCCTCCACCAGCCCAAACCTCAGAAGGACACCATCATGGGCCAAGAGATTTACCTCATGGATTCTATCGACTTGGCGTGTTCAGCTGTAGCTGAGGATAAAAAAGACCGTTACAGCAGACCTTTCAAGTTTGTGGACCAGTACCTGCGCTCCCACTACAACGAACAGCTCTCTGTCGAGCAGGTGGCCAATATCATTGGTCTGAACACAAAATACTTCAGCCAGCTCTGCAAAAACTATTTCGGCTCCACCTTTTTGGAATATCTGACAAGCATACGGATGGAGAAGGCCAAACAGCTGATCCTAAGTGGAGAGTATACCATCAGGGAGGTGGCGGAGATGACGAGCTTCTCTGATGGGAACTACTTCTCCCGCGTCTTTAGGCAGACCTTTGGCAGCTCACCTTCTTCCTTCAAGGAAGAAAGTGATGAAGAGAAAAAAGTCTAGGTGAATACTACAACAAAATACTGGCTATGATCCCTTGCTTTTTGGCAGAAGAAGAAGAATAATAAGAAGAGATAGGAAGAACTTAGCTGCCCCTACAGGAAATCCTTGCGTTCGGGGGTAAACACATCCAGGACAATGCCCTCTTCTGCACAGAGGACACCATGCTTTGCCCCACTGGCGATCAGGACAGAGTCCCCTTGTCCCAGAAGCCTTTTCTCCCCATCATTTTCAAATTCAAAGGAACCGCTGAGAATATAGCTCATCTGTTGGTGGGGGTGGGAGTGCAAGGCAGCAATAGCACCCTTCTCGAAAGAGACTTCAACCATCATGAGATCTTCATTGTGCACCAAGACCCTACGCTTGACCCCTTGGGCCATATCCTGGGGTACCGATTCATGTTTCATCATAAATTTCATATGCTGCTCCTTTCTGATTTCTAGATTCTGATGGTGTATACTATAGGACAGGAACTATGATTGGGGAAAGCCCGACAGGCAGGACAGTATGGCTTTCCCCAAAAGGAGAAGGGGGTAGAGATGAGGACACGGGCAAAGATGCTTGCGCTTAGAACAGCCCGCAACAGCTATGAGCTGAAAAAGGCACATAAGACTCTGAAGGAAGACCTTGCCATAGCCTTTCCAGAAATCCTTGCCTACGATGTATCCAGCTTGGAAGTACTGACCTTCCTCTCTAGGTTCGGCAGTGCAGGGGAGGTCCTTTCTGCCAGCGACAGACAACTTGTCAGACCGTTACGAATAAGTCCAAATGAAACCTTACGCCTCAGTATAGTGGAGAGGATCAAGAGCTTGGCAGCCACATCCACAGGAAGCGGCAGTTATGCCCCTTTGGTATGCGACAGCGCCTTGCATATCCTTGCATGCATGGAGAGGGAGGAGCGGCTGGATAGGGCATTTCTAAACATGGTACGGCAGATGTTCCCAAAAGAACTGGAAATCCTGACCTCAATTGATGGCATACAAGAGGCAGATGCTGCCAGTTTCATGGCAGAGGTAGATGATATCCATCGTTTTCCAAGCTCCAAGAGCCTTGTCTCCTACCTAGGCATACTGCCCCCAAAGTCTGGAAATGCCCTGCTCAGGCAATACGTCTTTCAGATGACTGAAGGGTGCATCAGGGTCAATCCCACCTTCCGGGCATATTACCACAAGAAAAGAAAAGAGGGGGCAATCCACCTCCAGGCGATGACGACAACCATGCACAAGCTCATCAGGACTATCCATGCCATGTTGATACAAGAAGAGTTGTTCGTCCCTAAAGAGTAAGAATCAGGACTACCCTTCCAATACTGGCCACATCTGGGCACTGAGCAAAATGGTTGTTGCAGGGATCGAGGGCCTTTCTATGTGCTGGATCATCAGCAATGCGGCATTATAGCCAATATGGTACAAAGGTTGGATCACCGCATAGTCAGTGGTTACTTCTGTTGTTGAAGCACTGATTCCTGCCGTAATAGCAGAAAATGCCCGCGTCTTTACTATCTTGACTGCAGCCTTTGAGAGCGTTTGGCTAACCCCTATGACAGCATCGAAGCCCTCGGACAAGCCATCTGACTTTTCTAGAATCTGTATTGTCTCACTCGTAAAGTAGAGATGTTCATCAACCGTCCATTGCACGACAGGCACTTTCTGTTCCCCAAAAGCAGAACAAATACCTGCTACCCTCTCAACAGTACTGCTGGTCTGGATACCGCACACGACAAGAGGTCGCTTCACCCCTAGGCTTATAAGGCGTTTGGACAGGTCTTTCATTGCTGAATAGTTATCACACTGCACACGGCTGCTTGTAGCCTGCTCATCATAACGATCCAACTGGACAAGAGGTATGTTCGCTTGTTGCACAAGCGAATATACGTCCTTATTGATCTCTTCACATGCAGCATCCAGCAGCGGAGAAAATATGAGCCCTTTTGCTCCATCCCGAATGAAAGATTCGAGTTTATCCAATATCTGCCTATCCCCATAGTGGGTATTGCAGTAGAGGGTATGATAGTTTTCCTTCCATAAGGCGTCATGGATACCTTCAAGCAGATAGGATGCAAAGGCCGGGGTATGGTTGTCCAGAGCAACTGCTATAAAGGGTTTTTGCAAGGGTTCGGCCTCAACCTGCAGGTCGTTTACAAATGTTCCTGCACGACCTTTGACGTATGTGAGATATCCCTCGCCCATCAGTTGGCTGATAGCATGCTTTACGGTGACCCTACTTACAGAGAACAACTCAGAGAGCTGCCTTTCGCTAAATATCTGTTGTCCAGGTTTCCAGAAACCCTCTTGTATTCGAGCAAGAACTGCTTGGTAGACTATGTCTGATTTAAGTTGCAAAACACCCCTTCCTTTAGCCATGGCACTATTTAGTATTATCAGGAAAAGGGGAATTGACATCAAGGGCGTAGGTCTTCACTTCAAAGGGCCTGAATGCAAATAGACGTTCCTGTTCAACATCCTGCTCCACCATATTGGTCAGTCTCAGTGAAGCTGGGTTCAGTATTGGAGAAAAGCATACCTTGGCTTCCACTTTGGTTCCCAGATACTCCCGCAAGCGAAATACAAGGCCCCTTCTGTCTTCACTCACCTTTACCGTCTCAACCAGTACAGAACCTCCCTCCACCCTACACAAAGCTTCTGTTCCATCATCTACTGGAATGGGCGGATTGTTCAGTTGGGTTGCACCCTCCATGATCGGAAGCAGTCCTTCTTCACTGAACAGCAATGCATAGGTAAAGGCATGCTCTCCTTGGTCTGCATCAGGGTCCGGTGCTGCAGGGGAACGTAGCAAGGAAAGGCTCATCTCCCCTCCACGGACTCGGTAGCCATATTTGCAGTCGCTCGCCAGGGCCACGCATAAGGAGGGATCGGAAAGGGCAGCCCATTTGTGGGCGGCTACCTCAAACTTTGCCCTTTCTAGGGATGTGTTCACATCTGTCTTCCGAGTTATATACCCCAGAGGAACATCAAAGAGTGCGTTTTCAGCACGAACTGTTGTAGGGAAGGAGACCTGGAGCAACTGATGCTTCTCCCTCCAATTGACCTCGGTCCTGAACTCTATCTTGGGCAACTCCTTGTAGATGGCCATGGTCTGGGAAAGGGTGGATGCCCTGCCGAAGGAAAACTGCTGCTCGACATACCAGAACAGCGAATCCTCGCTGACTGCCTGGGATGTAAGGGTACGCACCCTCTTTGCCTTTTGCAGGGAGTCCGCTTCGATATCCCAGGCATCCCAAAAGATTGGATAATCCTCTGCCAGGGTTAAGGTATTGAAGGACGCTCCTTCCTCCACCAATTCCCTGTTGGTGCCACGCATACGCAACGAGCTTATTCCTCCATAGCTATCAAGAAGAAGGGTTGCCCAAGAGAGTTCAATCGTAGTGGAGGTTCTCTCTTTCCGTTTGGAGGGCTCTTCTATCCTTGGGCCCGTTGTAAAGGGAGGGATCGTCGAGCCGTCTTCATGGTTGAGCGTGAAGCCGTTTGTATTCAGCAACAGCCTCCCTTCCCCCTCAACAAGAGGCTTAAGCAGGGTATAGGCTTCTTCATAGCTTGCTTCTGCTTCCTCATTGACCCGCTTGATGGAAGAACCCGGAAGGATATCATGGAACTGGTTGGTAAGTACAATTTTCCAGGCAGCTTCGATAGTATCGAGCAGCTCGGCAACATCTTCACCATTTGAAAAGCGCACTGCAGAAAGATACTCCGCACTGTGGAGCATTCCCTCCAGCTTTCGGTTCCAACGTTTGAGCCGGGCTTGGCTGGTATAGGTGCCCCGATGAAGTTCAAGGTAGAGCTCTCCCCGGTAGACAGGCAGGTCCTGCCTGTCATCGAATATCTCATGCATCGCTGCGGAGAGGGATGACCAGCGGTTCCTTGGCATCCCTTGCAGATCCTCCTCTCTCTTCATGAGCTCAAGGTCGCTGCGCATTGTTCCGCCTCCCCCATCGCCCTCCCCGATGGGACGCATCAGAATTGGCTGCAGATCCTTGTGCAGAATACTCTCATATGCTTTGGAGACCTCTACAGGATCATTGGTACCTTCGTAGGCTCCTTGGATCATATGGCTGGGCAGTCGAGTCCCGTCGAGGGACTCCCACAGGAAAAGATCATAGGGAAAACGGTTGGTATCGTTCCAGCTGAGCTTGCTGGTGACGAAATAGGATACCCCGCAACCAACCAGGATCTGCGGAAGGGCCGCCGTATAGCCAAAGGAGTCGGGAAGCCAGAATACATCCCCCTCATACCCATCAAACAGGGTCTTGGTGAGGGATTTCCCCATCATGCACTGCCTGATCAAAGACTCTGCAGAGGGCAAGACACAGTCAGGTTCCACATAGCAGACGCCATTTGGTTCCCAGCATCCACGGCGATACGCTTCCAACACCTTTTCGAATACAGAAGGGTACTCTCTTTGTAAAGCCTCCATCTGTGCAGGCTGGGGGAACATAAATACAAAGGAGGGGTACTCCTTGGCAAAACTGACCATATTCAGACAAGTCCTTGCTGCCTTTCTGGTGGTCTCTGCGATAGGCCAGAGCCAGGCATGGTCAAGGTGAGCACTTCCCAAAGAGAGGACCTGAGGAGCAATGCTTCCATTTTTTACTTGGAGAAGCGGCCGTATATTGGAGCGAACTTCCCTAACTAGGGCTAGGAATTGTTCGTCCCTCTCTGTGGTAAGCGGAAGAGCTGATAAGGCTGTGTGTAAGGAGGAAATGAGATGCTGGTAGTGAAAGCTCTTGCTGTCGAGGGTCTTGGAGAGCTGACGGAGAGTTACAAGGTCGTAGTAGAGTCCATAGGTATCCTCATCGCGAACAAGCAGTGCAGGAGTGAAGAACTGAAGCGGGTACGCCTTCTTTCTCATTGCCACTGTTGTAAGCACCCTCCCTCCCTCCGAAGGATGATAGCCTGGAAACTTGTGCCCACCCCAAGCTTCCATGTGGAGATGTATTGTCTTACCGGAAAATTCAGTCACCCGAAGCTTCCGATGATAGGGATTTGTGGCACCAAAGGGCTTTCCATCAACATAGATAAGGGTGTCAGTTTCCGTATCTAAAAGAAGGAACAGTTCTTCTTCCGTTGGAGGAAGCGTTACTGTTGTCGAAAACCAGAAGTTTGTCCAAGGCTTCCCATAATCAAAGGGAAACTCAATGGGGGAATATGACAGGGAAGGAATGCTTTCCCCATAGGTATTTTCAGTTTCAGCATAGAGCCAAGGGCCAAAGACTGAATCTTCAACGGGGGTATATGAGCGGCTCTCCAACAGGTCTATATACTGGTCGATACGTTTTTCTGCTTTCATCTGCAGCATGGTATTATTCTCCTATGCAATCCAGGGCCTGCAGAAGATCTTGCTGCAACAAGGCTATCTCCTCAATTCCTGCATGAATACGTATGAGAGAGATCCTGTCTTCGGCAATGGAGGCATCGTCAGCAAACTTTACGGCAGCGGGGAATACCAGGCTCTCATACCCTCCCCAGCTCACCGCTCGCTTGAAGAATTTCAAGGCATTGACGAATGCCTTTACGTCCTTCAGCTTTCTCGTTCGAAGCCTGAAGGAGAACAAGCCGCTTCCCCCGCGCATCTGCTCTCGGGCAAGTTCATACTGGGAGAAAGAGGGAAGCATGGGATACAAGACACTCTCAACCTTTGGATGCGTTTCGAGCATCGTGGCCAGGGCAAGGGCATTGCTAGCGTGCACAGGCATGCGTATGTGCAGGGTCCTGAGGTTTCGCATGATCAACCAGGCCTGAAAAGGATCGGGTACAGGACCTAGGGGCAGGAACTCATTCTCAAAGATATGGGTAATGTGCTTATTGCTTCCTGCTATCACGCCGCCTATAAGGTCGCTGTTCCCTCCGAGATACTTGGAGGCAGAGTGAACAACCAGATCGATTCCAAAGTCGATAGGATTTTGGAAAAATGGGGTTGCCCAGGTGTTGTCTATGATGGTCGTTATATTCCTACTCTTGGCAAGATCCGCCACTAGCTTGAGATTCTGCAACTTAAAGGTGAAGGTTGTGGGGCTTTCCAGGTAGATAAGTTTGGTATTCACCTGTATTGCATCCTCAAATTGCTTCACTTCAGTTCCTTCCACAAAGGTATGCTCAATGCCAAACCTGGTGAGGTAAGTGGTAAAAAAGTAGTGAACCCAAGAATAACAGTCTTTCACCACAACAGCATGATCGCCTGTCTTTAGCTGAGAGAGAATGGCAAGGGAGGAGGCAGCGACACCGCTACCGACCAGTTTCGCCTTTTCTGCATGTTCCAGCGCAGCCAATTTCTCCTCACACAAGTTGACGGTAGGATTATTCCCACGAGTATAGAGAAAATGCGTACTTTCATCTGCCAATGCCGCCTGAAACTCCTCATAACTGTCAAAACAGAAGATTGAGGTCTGAAAAATGGGAGGGCTCACAGCATTGTAGGGAAGTCCCCTCTCGCCTTGGTGAAGCAGAATCTCTGTTGTAGATGCACGGTTGTCGGTATTCATATTGTTTGGTTATCCTTTGACACTACCTTCGGTCAGACCAGCAACAATGTACTTTTGTCCAAATCCGAAAACTATCATAGTAGGGAGCAATGCTATCACAATGCCTGCACTCATTACATCCCAGCTGATGCCAGCCTTGGAGATAAAGGAGTTCAAGGCCACAGGGACAGTCATATTCGTATCGGACATGAGCAGCATGACAGCTAGAAAGAGTTCATTCCAAATGTTGATGAAGGCAAAACAGAAAATTGCTGCCATCCCTGGCTTGGTAATGGGCAACACCACTCTAAACAAGGACTGGAACATGCTACACCCATCGATTCTGGCCGCCTCCTCCAGACTGACGGGGATACGGTCAAAAAAGCCTTTGCTCATGATAGTACAGAATGCAATGACCGTGGATACATACACCACCATCAAGGCAGCTTTGCTATCGACGAATCCAAGTTTTGAGAAAATGGTAAACAAGGGTACCATGAGGATAAAGGTAGGGATGGTCTGTGTGAAATAGAGTGCGAGCTGCAACAAACCTTTCATCTTTTTCCGTTTAATTCGAGAAAGTGCAAATCCACTGAGAACAGAGATCATCATGGCAAACAAAGAGGAAATCAGTGAGATCACCAATGAATTCCTGAAATACAGGGAGAAACTGGAGAAGGAGAATAGCTTTATATAGCTTGCAAAGGTAATTGGTGAAGGAATATACCGCAAAGGCATGGTATATATCTCTTTAGGTCCCTTCAGGCTTGTCACCATAATCCAATAGAGAGGAAGTATGGCACCAAGAAG
>CAZGOK010000054.1:0-10446 GCA_964527665.1 uncultured Sphaerochaeta sp. | reverse complement strand
GACTCTGATAAGGAACAACCGTGCAAAAAGAGCAATTCTTACGAATAACGCGCCTCCTCGGTGATGAGGCCATAGAGGCCCTGCATACCAAGAAGGTTGCAGTGGTGGGCTTGGGGGCAGTGGGTGGCATGTGCCTGGAATCGCTGGTCCGCAGCGGCATAGGGGCGGTGCGCCTGGTCGACTTTGACCTGATCAGCATCACCAACCTCAACCGCCAGATCCTGGCGACCCACCAGAGCATAGGACAGCCCAAGATAGAGGCAGCAGCCCAACGCGTCAAGGCGATAAACCCCCATTGCATCGTTGAGCAGCTGCCGCTGTTTGTCGACAGCGAGACCGTCAGTCAGATATTCGAAGGGGATGTGGACCTGGTCATCGACGCCATAGACTCCCTCAACCCCAAATGTGCCCTCCTGGAGGCCGCCTACAGGCAGAACTTCCCCATTGTTAGCAGCATGGGGGCAGCTCTGCGCCGGGATCCCTCCCTGGTCAGGACAGGGGACCTGATGGACACCTACGGGTGCCCGCTGGCCAAGCAGGTGCGCTCCAATTTGCGTAAACGCGGCATAGGTCGGGGCATTGAGGTCGTCTACTCTTCCGAAGAGGTCCGTTTCACCTACAAGAACCCTGAAGATGAGGAGATGGCAGAGTTCAACGAACAGATCAGCGACAAGGGGCGCAGGCGAAACGTCCTGGGAAGCCTACCCACCATCACCGCAATCTTCGGGCAGAACCTGGCCCACCTCGCCTTGGAAAGGCTCATGGGTGAAGAGGTTTTTTTTGGGACGGAGAGCCGAAAACCAAACAAGCAGAATCGGAAGGGCAAACAAAAAGATTTGGCCTGAAGCCAGGTGATGCTCCACGCCACAGACCTGTTTATTTTCCTTTTATTCGTTACTTCACGTTGTCTGCTTTATCGGCTTTGATCATGCCCTTTCTATTTCCCTCACTACTGTAGTGACCTCTTTGTTCCCTATCAATGAAACGTGAAGGGCACAAAATACGAGGGGGTATGGAAGTCCGGCTTCACTGTCCCTATGGGAGCATAGCTGAGGTGGTGTGGCTGCTTCAGGCCATCGCCGCACTTGTAGATGTTTCCCTTGAGCTTGAGCTGTGAGGAGCTCTCCCCCTCCTTCATGAGGCCGAACAGGACAAGGTCGATCTCCACATCGAGGCGGTAGAGGCTCTGGACATTGGTGTTTTCAAGCAGGGTAAGGGTGATGGGTATCTGCTCAATCACAAACGAGGGGTAGAGCGTGCGTTCTGCGCGCTCCTTGCCTCTCCCGACAAGGGCCTTGGTGCTCGCACTGAACTCAAAGTTGACATATTCGTCATCGCCTTCACGCTGGAGGAAAATCTCCATGCAGCTGTCCGTATGGACCTTCTGGTTGTGCTCGGTGCACATGCGCCTGAGCTCGGGCTCCTGGATGGCAAACCTGAGGTGGAGGAACCTTCCCTCATAGCTGAGCCGTACCGAGGCCTCCACATCTTGTGCCTCTTGCCAGCACGCTTGCAAAGGAAGGGGAAGGGAGCGCCCAATATCCCCCTGCATAACCCTGACCACCATAGTTTCTTCCATATCAACTCTCCATTTTTCCCCAGTATAGACAAAGCGGGAGGTTTCTCCAATACCCTTCTGAAGTGAAAAGAGATGGTGTCTGCCTTAGGTTGCAAACAGAACCTAAGGAGAAACCCATGAAAAGATTACTGCTTATCCCTCTTATCGCCATCCTGCTTTTCACCAGTTGTGAAGAGAATCGGGGCACCCACTCTGACCTTGTCGTCCGTTTTGCCTGCGAAAAATTCGCCATGCAGGAGAGAAGCCTGCTTCCATCAGAAGCGGCCATGACCATAGCCAAGTATCGTATTACCGGAACCGGGCCCAATAGCCAGACAGTCGATGTGACCGGCACCACCTCCGAGGTGACGCTCGGACAGCTGCTGATGGGCAAGTGGGTGCTCACCGCCCAAGCTCTGAACAGTGAAGATGCCATCCTTGCCCAAGGCACGCTCACCACCATGCTCTCCTCAGTGACCAGCAGTGCAGAGATCACCCTCACCGAGCTGGTAGGCGATGGGCCACTTACCGTCTTCTACACCTGGGCCATAGACCAGGTGTCCGACGATGTAACGCTGGACCTGATCCTGCTCAACCAGGAAGGGACAGCGGTCACCATCAACGCCCCTAACGTGACCAAGGAGACAGGCGCGGCCACATTCGGAGCCACACTGCCCTCTGGCTCCTACACCCTCATCTCCAAGCTCTCCAGCCAAGGGGTGGTGGTCAGCGGCTCTGCAGAGGCTGTGCGCATCGTAGCGGGCTCACCGACAACAGGAGCTTTGGTGATGAAGATAGGGGACCGCTCGACAGTCTTCTCCATGACCGTCATCAACAACACCATGATGCCCATACGGGGGACGGTGACGTGTAATCCTGCATCTCCATCTGCAGGAGATGATGTCACCCTCACCTTCGCCCCTACCGACTTGCAGGGTGTCGCTGCTAAGGATTTGGTCATAGCCTGGTACTGCGAAGGGATCAGTGTGGGAACCAACAGCCTCGCCTACACATCGAAGCCCAAGGCAGGGTCCCACCGCTACGATGTCATCGTCAGCCATGCAAAGAAGGGAAGCTTGGGAAGCACCACCATCCTGGTGGATATGCCCATCAAATAAGAGTACTTGACATATGTTTACTCATCCATGATTATAGGAGCCATGGATGAGTTACATATGCCTTTTTTTCTCGAACCGGTAAGCTGTGGCTTTCCCTCCCCTGCCCAAGACAGCAGGGAGGAGAGCCTCGATTTCAATGCCCTGCTGTTCAAGCACAAGGCAAACACCTACTGCCTGCGCTGCAAAGGGGATTCCATGAATAGGAAAGGTATCTTCAGCGGGGATATCCTGGTGGTCGACCGCACCCTCAGGGCAAAGAGCGGCGATGTGATCGTAGCGGAGATAGGCGGGGCCTTCACCGTCAAGACGCTCCTGATCGAGGGGGCAAAGGTCATCCTGCACGCAGAGAACCCTGACTATGCCGACATCCACATGACAGAAGAGGAGGATCTGATCCTCTTTGGTGTGGTCACAGCTGTAGTGAGGAGCCTCAGATGATAGGCCTGTGTGACTGCAACAGCTTCTACGCATCGTGTGAACGCCTGTTCCGCCCCGACCTGCGCACCACAGCTGTGGTGGTGCTTTCCAACAACGACGGGTGCATCGTCGCCCTCTCCAGCGAAGCCAAGAAGCTGGGCATCAAGCGGGGAGCACCTCTGTTCGAGGAGCGCGAACGCCTGGATAGCATCGGGGCCGCCATCTTCTCCTCCAACTACACACTCTACCAGGACCTCTCAGACAGGGTCATGGATACCCTGCTCACCCTGGTGGGGAACAGGGAGGTCTACTCGATCGACGAGGCGTTCTTCTCCCTGGAAAATCCTACACAAGAGCAGGTAGAGACCATACGCAATGAGATCATCCGCCTTACCGGCATCCCCGTCTCCATAGGGGTGGCACGTACCAAGACACTTTCCAAACTGGCGAACCATGAGGGCAAGCGCCAACCAAGCGGAGTAAGGATCCTCTATCCTGAAGACGAGCAGTCATTACTGAAGCAGACTGCAATTGGTGAGGTCTGGGGCATAGGGCGCAGGCGCGAGGCGCAACTGGTGCAAAGAGGGGTGCGCACAGCCCATGACTTCATCTCCAAGGATGACTTATGGATCGAAAAGCACTGCACGATTACAGGATTGCAGACAGCCAGAGAACTGCGGGGAGTGCGCTGTATCCCCAAGGAGGTGGAGAAGAGCATCTCGCTGTGCAGCGGCATCTCCTTTGAGAAGCCAAAAGAGAGCCTTGAGGAGCTTGAACAGAGCATCGCCTGTCACTGTGCGACCCTCGCCTCCAAGCTCACCAAGCGAGGCAAGCAGGCTCGCGAGGTCACCGTCGCCCTCTACACCAGCCGCTTCCGTGAAGACTACCAGAGCCCCAGTGCGACAGTGACGCTCGCCCAGGGCTCAGCCTACACCCCGACCCTGCTGGCCGCGGCAAAAGTTTGCCTCGCCTCCATATACAGAAAGGCACCCTACAAGGCGAGCAGGGTGTGGGTGACTTACCTGGAGGCAGAGGGGGTACACCAGTACTCGCTCTTCAATACGGAATGGGAGCAAAAGAGAATTGGCCAGGAAGAAAAGCTCTCCCCCGTGGTACAGGAGATCCAACGCGCCTATGGAAGGAGGGCCCTGGTCTGTGGGACAGCAGGCTCCATGATCAAGGGCGACCTGATGGGTCAGGCCTACCTTTCACCGTGCTATACCACAGACTGGAAGGCCCTGCCTACAGTTCACTGAAGGCAGGGACGAACCATGAGGGCATCGGCTTCGGCCGCTTCGTGGAGGTGTCGATCGCTGCAACCTTTACCAAGGCTACACACAACACCACCCCTTCGCGCTTGACCGTCTGACGGAATACGATGGAAAAGCGCTTGGAGCTCTCTATCTCCGTCTCGACGGTAAGCAGGTCATCAAGGTATGCAGGGCTCTGGTAATCGACACTGACCGACTTCACCACCAAGGCAAGCTCCTCGCCCTCCATAAGGGCCCTATGGGAGCCCGCGTGTTTTGTCGCCACACTTATTTCCCTGAGCAGCTCGGTTCGGGCATGCTCGACAAAGTTCAGGTAGTTGGCGTGGTAGACGATGCCCCCACAGTCGGTATCGCTATAGTAGACGCGCATGCTAAAGCTATGCATCAGAGCACAACCTCCGCCCCGTCAAAGCGCAGCGTCGCGACAAAGTCGTCGTAAGTCTGTGCCCTGCGGATCATTACCACCGAACCATCCTTCTTCAACAGATACTCGGCAGGCCTGAGCTTGGCGTTGTAGTTGAACCCCATGGCATGGCCGTGGGCACCGACATCGTGGATGACCAGGAGGTCCCCCTTCTCAATCTCAGGCAAGGCCCTGTCGATGGCGAACTTGTCGTTGTTCTCACACAGGGAACCGGTCACATCATAGA
This sequence comes from uncultured Sphaerochaeta sp., assembly GCA_964527665.1. GTDB lineage: Bacteria > Spirochaetota > Spirochaetia > Sphaerochaetales > Sphaerochaetaceae > Sphaerochaeta. The sequence goes on along the minus strand of CAZGOK010000054.1, from coordinate 5,432 downwards.
TGCTTTGATGTGCTTCCTCTTGCTTGCCCACAACGGTGATATGGTGGTAGGCACCATAGAGGGCCGGGCGCATGAGGTCGCTCATGGAGGCATCGAGGCCCACATAGGTCTTGTACTTGCTGCTTACATGCCGGACGCTGCTTACCAGGTATCCATAAGGGCCGGTGATGACGCGCCCGCACTCAAAGACAACATTGAGGGGATCGAGGCCTGCGGGTACAATTATCTCATTGTAGAGTTTTTGCATACCGCGGCTTACCGCCTCAAGGTCCATAGCATCCTGCTCAGGCTTGTAGGGGATGCCGATGCCCCCTCCCATGTCGATGAACTCGATACGTACGCCGGCCTCTTTCTGAATCTTCACACAGAGGTCAAAAAGCATCCTGGCGGTCTCCACAATGTAGGTACCGTCAAGCTCGTTTGAAGCTACCATGGTATGCAGGCCGAAGCGCTTGCTCCCCTTCTCCTTCATGATCTTGTAGGCATCGACGATCTGAGAGGAGGTCAGGCCGTACTTGGCCTCGACGGGGTTGCCGATGATGGCGTTGCCGGTCCTCTCAGGACCCGGGTTGTAGCGGAAGCAGATCAGGGAGGGAACCTCCCCCAACGCCTCGAGCATAGGCTCGATGTGGGAGATGTCATCGACATTGATGATGGCCCCTGCCTTGTAGGCTGCGACAAACTCCTCAGGGGGGGTGTTGTTGCTGGTGAACATGATGCTCTCCCCTGTGATGCCGCACGCCTGGCTCATCACTATCTCAGGAAGGGAGGAGCAGTCGCTGCCGAAGCCCTCCTTCTTCAGGATGGAGAGGATGCTAGGGTTGGGACAGGCCTTGACCGCAAAGTAGTTGCGAAAGCCGGGGGCCCATGAGAAGTGGCGGGTAAAATCACGCGCATTCTCCACTATCGCCCTTTCATCATAGAGATAGAAAGGGGTGGGGATCGTCTTGGCCAAAGCTTGTAGCTTTTCAGAACTCAAGGGAAGGGTTTTCTCACTCATATCTTTAGATTCTCCTCAATTGAAGCGACTGCCTTCAGTACATTTTCACGATGTCCGTAGGAGGAGACCCTGACAAAGCCCTCTCCTGCAGGACCGAATCCGGCACCCGGGGTGACCACCACATGACAAGAGTCCAGCAGCAGGTCAAAGAATGCCCAGCTGGGCATGTTTTTGGGTGTCTTCGCCCAGATGTACGGACTGTTGACCCCACCATAGACGGTAAGGCCCACCCTGGTCAAACCTTCACGGATGATACGGGCATTCTCCATATAGTAGTCGACCAAGGCCCGGCTCTGCTGATAGCCATCGCCACTGAGGGCGGCAAAGCCACCTGCCTGGGCGATGTTGCTTGCTCCGTTGAAGAAAGTGCACTGGCGTCTGTTCCACAGGGCGTTGAGCACCCCGGCCTTGGCATCCTCACACTCCAGGGCCTTGGGGACTATGGTCCACCCGAGCCTGACTCCGGTGAAGCCGGAGGACTTGGAGAAGCTGTTGATCTCAATGGCGCACTTCTTTGCCCCCTCAACCTCGAAGATCGAGCGGGGGTACCCCTCTTCGGTGATGTACTCGCTGTATGCACTGTCAAAGATGATGACGCTCTTGTTCCTGATGGCGTAGTCGACAAAACCCTTGAGCTGCTCTTTTGTCATGACCGATCCGGTGGGATTGTTGGGACTGCACAGGTAGATGAGGTCCACCTTCTCCTGTGGTGGTGAGGGGTTGAAGCCGTTCTCCTCGTTGCACGACAGGTAGACAAAGCCGTTGTACTGCCCACGCTCCTTGTCAAAGAGACCGGTCCTTCCTGCAACCACGTTGCTGTCCACATAGACAGGGTAAGCAGGATCCTGTATCGCTACGACATTGTCCCTGCCAAAGATATCCTGCAGGTTCGCCGCATCGCTTTTTGCACCGTCACTGATGAAGAACTCCGTCGCTTCAAGATTGACACCGTAGCGCTCGTAGTACTCCACCAGAGCCTCGCGCAGATAGGTATCCCCCTGCTCATCGCCGTAGCCGCTGTAGGTGGCGCGGTCTGAGAGGGCCTCGATCTTCCTGTGCATGGCTGCGCTGACTGCCGGGGGCAGGGCCTCGGTGGTGTTGCCTATACCGAGGCGAAGTATATCTGCATTTGGATTGCTTTTCTGCCAGATGGCAGTCCTTCGGGCAATCTCGGGAAACAGGTACCCGCTTGCCAGCTTCTCAAAATTCTTGTTTATCGTTGCCATCGCTATATTCTCCTCGTCAGGGCACCAAGTGCGTCCAGTTTGTCCAGCTCGGCATAGAGCTTGACACGGTTTTCTTCATGCTCAAAGGTGCACATCGGAAGGCGGAAGGACTCCTCACACCAGCCATAGCGTGCCATGGCACTCTTTATGGGAATGGGATTGGTCTCAAGGAAGTTTGCCTTGAAGAATCCTGCAAGAGTGGCCTCCATCGCCCGGGCACCCTTCATGTCCCCGCCGAGGGCCATGGATACCATGTCAGAGATGTATCTGGGACAGATGTTCGACCCTACGCTGATGACCCCGTCCCCACCGGCTTCGATGAGGTCCAGGCAGAGGTTGTCATCACCGCTGAGGACACGGAAGGCTCCGTGGGTCTCAGCGATGACACTCTTCATCTGCTCAAGGTCGCCGCTGGCCTCCTTGACCCCTCCGATGTTCGGACAGGCCTCGCTCAAGGCCCTAACCGTAGCTGTTTCGATGTTCACCCCGGTCCTGCCTTTGATGTTGTACAGGATGCAGGGGATGTCCACACTGTCGGCTATCGCCTTGAAGTGCAGGTAGAGCCCTTTCTGGGTAGGCTTGTTGTAGTAGGGGTTCACCAGCAGCACTGCATCAGATCCCACCTCCTGGGCATGGCGTGATAGCCGTATGGCCTCACTGGTGGCATTCGAGCCGGTCCCTGCAATGACAGGCACCCTTCCATTGGCAAATTTGACTGTCAGGGCTATGACCCTGTCGTGCTCGTCGTGGCTGAGGGTCGGGCTCTCCCCTGTGGTCCCACAGGGCACCAGGCCCGATACTCCGCTTGCTATCTGGGCCTCGACGATCTGCTCCAGCATATCCTCATCCAAAAAGTCCTTCTTGGTAAAAGGGGTGATCATGGCGGTGAACACTCCCCTGAAATTAATATCCTTCACTATACACTCTCCCCTAAAAATACATCTTCGAGCATGGCATCAAGGGTGAAAAACCCTTTCCTGCCATCTGTTATCCACGAGGCAGCCTTAAGGGCACCTGAAGCGAACCCCTCTCGGGACCGTGCCCGATGGGTCAGCTCAATGGTGTCATCCTGACTGTCAAAACTTACGGTATGGGTACCGGGGACCCACCCCCCGCGTACGGAGGCGACATGGATCTCTCCATCTTCGCGCCGGCGGTGCAAGGTGTCGGAGAAGACAGAGTCCTTGTTTGGGGTGTTTTCCAAAACCATCTGCGAGAGCATCACACTTGTCCCTGAAGGGCTGTCCGCCTTCTGGGCATGGTGAATCTCCTGGATAAAGGGGTCGTAGAGACCGCTTTTCCCGAAGAGGCGTGATGCATATTTGGCTACTTGGAAAAAGAGCGCGACTCCAAGGGAGAAGTTGCCGCTGTAGATGATGGAGGCCGCTCTCTCATCTATTGCCTCCCTGACACCCTCCACCTGGTCATACCACCCGGTGGTCCCGATGACAGCAGGGATGCCCAGACGGGCATAGAGCACAATGTTGTCCACCACCACCGAAGGGTGGGTAAAATCAATGGCTACCGAGCACCCGTTGAGCGTAGAAGCGTCAAGGTGCGTATCGGTGACTTCAGGCAGGAGGCATACCGGGTCTATCACGGCAACAACCTCATGGCCAAGGGCAAGGGCGCCGCTGCGTATGAGCTTCCCCATCTTTCCATATCCGACTACAGCTACTTTCATGGTGCCTCCAAACATGAAAGTAGCCTAACAGAAAAGCGACAATGTTGTCCATAGCATAACAGAATGTTTTTATTATAACACTATTGTTACTTTATCTCTTTTTCTTTGCATCCCTTTTCTTTCTATCATCACTTGCTTTCATGAAATCTGCAAAGGTTCCCCCTGCTGTAGGGGTCTCTACGATAACAGAGGTGGGGGCACCACTGTTGCCCCAGGGGCGATCCTCACGCTTGGCAGCCACCCTTGGACGATCATCATCCCTACGATAGCTGAGCTTGCTCGGACGCACCACCTCTATGACTGTCTCCCACCTGTAGTTCTTCTTCTCTACCTTGGATGAGTGTTCGTCGGGCAGGGAGAAGCCCTGCATGGGGCTCTTCTTGGGGAGGGCCTTCTTGACCACAACCCTTTTCTTGGATGCGGCAACCCCACCTTCGGCAACTTTGGCCACAACCTTCACGACCACCGGCTCCGGGCTGTTTTCGATGGGGATGCGCTTCTTTATCTCCTTTTCCTCATAGGAGCAGGAGAGCCTCTGACAGATATAGTGGTTCTGCCCGATCTCATCGACAACCTTCATCATCGAAGCCTTGCAGTGCGGACAGACCTTGGACTCCTTGAACTTGGGAGAGTAGCTCTCCCCGCTGGAGATGACCTGCTTTACCAGCTCACGCGTGCTGTTCTTGATATCTTCGATAAAGAGGGTGCTGTCCTCCTTGCCCTCGGCAATGCGGGAGAGGCGCTCCTCCCACTTGCCGGTGAGGTGGGCGCTGCACAGCAGGTCGGGGGCAAGGCGCACCACTTCGCGCCCCTTGGCTGTGGGAACGAGCTCCCTACCCTGCCTGTCGACATAGTGGTTGTTGATCAGCTTCTCGATGATGTCTGCCCGTGTTGCGGGGGTCCCAAGGCCGTTGCCAAGCCGTTTCTTCAGGTTGGCATCCTCGACCAGGCGCCCTGCATGCTCCATCGCCGAGAGTAGCGTAGCTTCGGTATACCGGCTCGGGGCGGCTGTTGCCATGCGCCTGACCTTTACCGAGCCGATCACCACCTCCGAGCCCTCCTTAAGGGTGAGCAAGGCGGCATTGAAGGGCTCGTCGTCCTCAAGGAGGGACTCTGCACTGCGTCGCCCGATGAGACGGGCCACATCGCGCCACCCCTGCTGGGTGGGGATGGTAAGCCGAGTTTGGAAGCGGGAGCCCTCAACATCGGCTACCAAGGTGGTGGTCCTGTAGAGATAGTCGGCGCTGAGCACCTCCAGAAAGCGCATGACGATGAGTTCCCACAAGGCACGTTCGTTGGTGGAGAGCTTGGTGAGGTCGACCTTCTGGTCGGTGGGGATGATGGCGTGGTGGTCGGTGACCTGCAGGTCCTGGACAAAGCGCTGCTCATCGATCCTGAAGCCATCGGCGACAAAGGAGGCTGCAAGGGGGGCAAAGGGGGTAAGGCTGAGCGCTCTCAGCCTCTGGGGGATGGTAGCAACAATATCTGTGGTGATATAGCGGCTGTCGGTCCTGGGGTAGGT